>QQUD01001079.1 GCA_008501785.1 Chloroflexota bacterium | reverse complement strand
TTAAGCGCACATGCAACTGCACAATCAAAAATGTTGGCACAAGAACTAGGTGCAAACGATTATGTGACAAAACCTTTTAATCTTCATGCATTGACCGAGAGAATTCGTGTACTGACTAAACCAGCAATATCTTCTTTATCACCTGATTTTACCGGGCAAACCGCACAAATTTAACAGTGTGATAATCCTTTATTTACCCATCCCCAAATCGACGTACAATTGTGGAAGCTTCTGGGCTATCGCTGACCGGTAAACGCACAATGAATGCGCTACCTTTGCTAACTTCGCTGCGAGCTTGAAGACGGCCGTTATGCAACCCGACCAACTCTTGCACAATCGACAGTCCTAAACCAGAACCAGGTCTACGCGATGATTTAACACGCGATTTGTCCACTTGATAAAATCGCTCAAAAATACGCGATAATTCTTCAGGTGCAATCCCCTTCCCTGTGTCCTGCACAATCACCTCAACCGCTTTTTCGCCATGCTGATGCACATCCAAATGCACACGACCACCTGCTGACGTATGGGTCAGTGCATTGTCTGCCAGGTTGGTGAATATTTGCATCAGTCGGTCTGGATCGCCACAAATGGGTGGTACAGGAGCGGTCTCAACGGTCAGGTGAATCTGTTTTTCGTTGGCTTTAGGCAGCAGGGTGTGATGCACATCTTTCACAATTTGAATCAAGTCAACCGTTTCTTTGTGTAGTTCAAGTTGTCCTGACTCAATTTTTGCCAGGTCAAGTAGTTGGCGTACCATGCGCGACATGCGTTCGGCTTCGTTGTGAATGATGCTGGCAGCGCGTTTTTGAGATTCAGGGGTAACGGCCGTTCCATCCAACAACGCCTGACTCCATCCCTGAATTGACGTGATCGGTGTTTTCAAATCGTGGCTCACATTTGCCAAAAAGTCGCGCTGTGCTTGTCGCGTGGATGCGACTTGTGTCACCATACTGTTAAAATTGCCAGCCACCTGCTGCACTTCTGCTGGCCCTTCCAATGGTAGCTGCTGATCGTAATCACCTTCGGCAATGGCTTCGGTGGCGCTGGCTAGTTTTTGTAACGGCCGTGACACCCACGACGCCACCGCAAACGCCAGCAAAATCGCCAACAAACCAGCCAAACAGCCCGAGCCGATCAACAAATTAAACAACCCCAACTCCTGAAACAGCGCCCCACGTCCCGGCTCTGGTCTGGCAAACAGTACAAATAAACGACCAAATCCCGTAGAAGAAATCGGTCTCGAATAGACCAGCCAGGTTGAGCCATCAGGATGCGTAAATAAACCGGCAATGGCATTGGCATCTGTTGTTGGCAGCAGTCGATCTGGCAGCGTCACCCCTTCAATGGTGACACCTTGCCATTCATTGTTGTTGGAGTCGTAAAAAACCTTGCGGTCGCTGGCACGGGCCACCACCACCCGCACATCACCCTCCGCAGCAACTTGGTCCAACAGCTGCACCAAACGATCGTTACCTGGCGACGTTTGTACCAAACGCAATATCTCACTGCGGCTCACGCGGCTAATTGCATCCAGCTCCCGCAACGTAGGCACATATCGCACCGACGGCAGCGACCCAATCACCAATGCCGTCAGCGCAATCACCAGCAAAACTGCGAGGATGATAACGGTATAGGAAACAAATAGTCGGCCGCGTAAAGATTTAAACATGAGTAGAAAGCTTTCAGGTATCTGCTTTCAGCATTCAGCTTTATTTTGTGGGTCTTCAGGAATTCAGGGAGGAGTGGCGGCTTTAGCCGGAATGGTCTCGTGAGAACCGGCTAAAGTCTCCACTCCAAACCCCACGAAACCCCAAAGAACCTATTTTATTTTCTTCTAGCTGAAACCTAATAGCTGATAGCTGATACCTTTTTCCAAAGTTTAACAGGGAAGTTTGAATCGGAAATAAGAAAAGTGTTATGAAAGTGTAAAATGAGCTGTCAGGTTTTTGCAACCGGGGGTTGTTTGGGCCTGTCAGGTCTGGTCGGCAACCAATTTGTAGCCCATCCCCCAAACGGTTTCTATGCTCAAGGTGGAACCGGTTAGTTTTTCGCGTAAATGGGCAATGTGGACATCGACTGTGCGTGTTTGGCCGTAGAATTCGTAGCCCCATACTAAATCGAGCAGTTGATCACGAGATAAAACGATATTTTCATGGTCGAGCAAGGTCAGCAATAAATCAAACTCTTTTGTACGCAAAGCCACACGCGCATCGGCAACGGTCACTTCGCGGCTAGTGGGATCGACGGATACGTTACCAAGTTGGCGCACCTGGTTGGCTTTTGGACCTGTTTGAGGAGCGAGTCGGCGTAAAATGGCACGCACCCGCGCTACCATTTCGCGGGGGTTGAAAGGTTTGGTGAGGTAATCATCTGCCCCCATCTCTAGACCCACGATTTTATCTATGTCATCATCTCGTGCAGTGAGCATGAGAATGGGTAGGTTGCTTTCCTGGCGTACACGGCGGCACACTTCCCAGCCGTCAAGTTCGGGCAACATCAGGTCGAGCACCATCAACGTGGGGGATTCTTGTTTGATCAAGTCGAGCGCTTGCAGACCATCAACGGCCGTTACCACCCGATACCCCTCCTTCTCCAAATAAAGCTGCGCCAAATCACGGATATTTGCTTCATCATCTACAACCAGGATTGTTTCGTTGCCCATATTGTGCTACCCAGGTGCGTCGCACTTTCTGAAGTGCGACGCACCTTATAAACAATTACTCAACTAAAACGACCATCTCAATTTCCACACTTGCACCCAAAGGCAGCGCAGCTACCTGAAATGCAGAGCGTGCTGGGGGGAGTTCGCCAACGTAACGGCCGTATACCCCATTCATCGCTGCAAAATCATTGATGTCTGCTAAAAACACTGTCGATTTCACCACATTGTCAAAATTCGTACCGGCTGCGGCCAACACTGCCTCCAAGTTTTTCATCACTTGTTCAGTTTGTGCGACCACATCCCCTTCAACCAGTTTGCCGGTGGCTGGGTCCAACGGTACCTGGCCTGCTGTAAACAACAAATTGCCAGCCTTCACGCCTTGTGAATAAGGACCAACTGCGGCCGGTGCATCATCTGTGTGAATAATTTCCTTTGCCATGTTTCCTCCAAATTTTGGTGTAGAGCTGACAGGTTAAGGAAAACCTGTCAGCTCTAGGTTTCTTGTGCTAAAAGTTGCCAGTTATACGCGCCCTTTTTTATTGCGGGAACTGCCCATAACATTGACTTGCTGACTTCAATATTAAATTGTATCGACTTCAACCAATCTGGTCGTTCGGCTTCGAGAGAGAGCACCACAAACTCCAGTAATTTCAATGCATCTTCGCTGGTTACAGTGGCGGCTTTGATCACAGTTGCTGGCGGTGCGTCGATAGGTTGAAATTTAGGCTGTTTTTTCACTAAATTACCACCAATGGCTTGCGCCTGCTTCAGCGGCATTTCCCACGCAGGCACGTACAGCCTACGGGAAGTTGCCCAAAAGTGAGCGGCGGCTTCTCGAATCTTTTTTTTGCCCCCCTGTGTTTTTCGTTCGCTTAGATTGACGCGTGCATTAAAAATCCAGAACGGCAGCCATCCGTTCACTTCGTCGGTGGTAGCGGCTGCAAATTGGATGTTGGTGGGGTTGATGCCGTGTTGGTTGATGGAAACGGCCGTATAACAATTCCCACAGCTCATCACAATCGTCTCATCCTCATCCGGCAGCAGCGATTGGGCACAAACTGGACAGCGTAACGCAACTAATTTCATCTATTTGTTTCCCATTTCCGAAATTTCTTCTAAAAAGCTCAGGCCCGTCTTCATCAACCCCTCCATATCACCGCCACCCGCAGAAATCAATGCATCCAACCGCTTTTGCGGGCCTCCTGCCATTTGTGCTTTTTTGTTCGCTCTCCCGATCTCCTCAACCTCTTCGCCGTAACGAAAAGCGCGATAACCAGACACAATCAAACCCAGCCCAAACAAAATCGGCAGCAGCACCAGCAGCGCCCCATCCCCATCTTCACTGTTCGAAATCAATAGTCCAGCCAAAACTGTGCCATCAACCAAAATCAAGTTGCCCAACGCCATCCCCAGCACAAGCATGGCTGCCCGATAAAGGCTGTTGCCAGGGGCTTTGCCATACAGCACATCCCCCTTTACGCCATCGACCACAACTTGATAGTTGCGCTTTTTGTATTCATATCGCGCCACCCATAGCGGATAATAGACCAGCGACAAACGTTGGCGCAGCATGTGAAATTTCTCATAAAATTTATTGCGCAGGGACCGTTTTTTCCGTGCCCGATACACAAAATGCTGCTCGGCTTCTAGTTGGGCATCGGTGCGCGATTCAGATGGCTCAAAGACCATGGCTTCGCTGTGAAGTAGGTCACTTTCATAGGGTTGCAGTTGATTTTTTGAAATTGATACACGATGCACGCCATATTCAGACACATCCACTGCGGCATCATTCCAATGCATCTCTTCCAGCACTTCCACTTCGACTGGCTTGGTGCTATCTTCACCAGCCTTAACCCGGCCAAACATCCAGCCTGCCACAATCGATTGCACCCGCCAATAGGGCAAATAAACCAGGAAAACATCACGAATTTGCGCTTCTTTTCGCAAATCACGCGCTTTTTTCATACCACTGAAAAAACCTTCTACTTTTTCAACCGCCTGCTGGCGTTCAATGGTCCGGGCAACTTGCCAACGACGAATGCCGCGTTCACCCTGCACGAGCGATTTCATGTCGCAAAATGGACAGCTTACAATGCGTGTGCCTTCTGGAACTGGCACGACACCGCTACAATTTGGACAAGTTAAACCTTGGGATTGGTTGATTTGAGACATAGAAATTTGTGATTGATGCGTCGCACTCTCTTAAGTGCGTTTGCACCTTTGTTTGTTAATGATTTAAACCTTTGCTGAAATGTAGGCAGCAACCGCGAAGATGGGGATTGCCATCAATGCAGCTACGATTATGTAAATTAAGACAGACAGGCCAACGCCGAGAAAGCCTTCGAAAATAAACCCGAATAAAGGGATAAGTGCCGCCAAAAAGTAGAGAACGCAGCCAACGGAGCCAACAGCGAAATAGGGCGCTTCCCATTTTGAAGGAAATATTGTGGCAAAGACTTTGCTGGAGGCGGCATCGACAACGGCCGTATACGTCCGTCCTTCAAACCCATATTTGCATACATAAATTGGCACATGTACCAATGATGATTCTTTAACTGCACCAGCCGCGATTTTGTGATTGTCGGCCAGCCATTTTTTAACAGCATCAAATGGCACGGTTGGCGCTACGGCATCAGCATCGAAAGTGTGGCTAAATGGCTCCAAATCAGCTGCAGGAATAGTCATGTCGGTCAATTCAATCACAGACAAGGCGGCGGCTGGTTCGAGCATCACTTTTTCTTGCTCACCCTGCTGCACGCGCACCATCCACATGGGGAAGAGTTGGAATAACGGCCGTTCTAACTGTGCCTTCTTATCCAAATCTTTTACAGTCTGGTTGCCGCCCATCCAACGACGGAGCGCAGCAGAAGCGGCCGTTTCATCAACAGTTGCACGTACCGCATAATGCAACACCGTACCAGACTTGTCAATAAAATTTTCAGAACCGCAGAATTCACAGGTCACAAATTGAGACCCAACTTCAACAGGCAGCACACCTGCACATTGGTGGCACAAAATTTGCGTTTCAGGGGAAGTTTCCATCATCATACCCGCGCATTGTACTCAAAAACCGAACAAGAGGGCAAACAATATTCATACCAATCCCATAAACACAAAACGCCCCGCAAAGTGCGAGGCATTCGGCAGCGTAACATTCTTGGCGAGAAGGCTTTTGCCAGAACGCTTCAGGCATACGCCTTCATGCCAAAATAGGAACTGGTTTGAGGTAATTGATTATTAAGTGTGGGTTTAGGTACACATCGGTGTTGGCGGGACACACACAACAACACGACTAAACACATTTGCAATTTGGGGACCCAACAATGTCAATACACCCACAATCACAATCGCAACTAAAATAAGAATCAATCCATATTCAACAAGACCTTGCCCTTCTTCGCGTGATAAAAATAACATGGGTTTGTCCTCATTCAACTAAATTAGCCGACAACTCATCCACATCATATGCAAATTAGCTTACGAGGAAAGTATCAATTATCTCATTTTTATTTTTTTTATGGGATTTTCACGCATGAGGTGAACGTAAACGCATACACAGCCAATCCATTGGCTTGAAATGTGAGCGTCAATTCATGGCTGCCAAAATCAGGGTTTCTCACAATCTCAACCATGCGCGGTTGTGTGATTACCAAATAGCTAGTGCCATCTGGTTTGAATTTCACATCTGCCCCTGCGTTAACTGAGGTAAGAAAACGGCCGTTTTGCTGCACAATCACAATCGGCTCAACATCCGTCGGGCACAAATCGAGCGCCATCTCCACACTGTCAGCAGATGGGGTCAGCACCGCATTTACCGAGGCGGCTTCGTAAAACAACACAATCTGTCCGCCAGATTGCCCCGCAAACGCCACCGACTCGGGCCAGGCTCGCCAAAAACCAGAGAGATAAAAACGGCCGTTTTCCCTCTCTTCTCGTGGCGGTAATGCATACATAATCGCCTGGTCTGGCAAATATCCCGACGGATTTCCCAGACCACCACCAAACAGGCCGCCACCTTGATATCCGGCATAAAGCTCTGGCGTGGGCCGATAACAGACAGCTCCCGGTGCATCTTCAGCACGCAGTGGTGGTAATGGAACAGGCAGCACGACATTCGGATCACGCTGCCGCAGCAGTTGTTGAATGGCCCGCTCAGTTTCCAGATAATGCCCTTCACCCCGTCGCTGAAAACGAATATAGCCATCTTTGTCAATCAAATATTTGGTCGGCCATGCTTTATTGGCGAAGCGCGACCAATTTTCATAATCGTTGTCTAACAGAATCGGGTATTTGATTTGAAATTCGTGAATGGCTTTTTCAAGGTGTGTGCGAAATTGGGCAAATTTAAATTCAGGCGAATGGATGCCAATGATGGTCAGCCCTTTGCTCACATAGCGCTGATGCCACTGCACCAGATACGGCAAGGTACGTACGCAGTTGACACAGGTGTAATCCCAAAAATCAACCAGCACGACCTGACCGCGCAGTTTGGTGCGAGTTAACGGCCGTTCCACATTCAGCCATTCTCCATCGGCAAACGACGGCATTCTAACCATGCGTGGCGTTAGTAAAGGCTCTGTCATCCTGCTATTTTAGCAACAGAATCTTATTGCGGCTTGTCTGATGTCGGTATAAAAGTCGCCAGGAGCAGTGTGAGGAGCAATGCAAGAATCAACCAATCCATGTTACTACCCTTTAAACAATGTGCTCCCACTAAAATAATTATGAATGAATTCTAATTTTCGGTCAGTGGGACGTTAGTACAGTTAGGCACAGTCCAACCTATTATTTGTCAGGTAATTTGCGCCCAACGGTTTAAACGTTTCGCAAAATATGCCACACATAATTAATTTTGGCCGCGAAACGTTAGTCTCAATGACAACTCTCGTTTAAAATGATGATATGACTCAACAACAACGATATCGTGGCTGCCTGCTCGGTTTGGCTGTCGGAGATGCTGTGGGCACTACTCTAGAATTCAAACCACCAGGCACCTTCACACCAATAGACAACATGACAGGGGGCGGACCTTTCGCCCTGAAAGCAGGCCAATGGACAGATGACACGTCGATGGCGCTCTGTTTGGCAACCAGTTTGGTAGAAAAGCAGGCATTTGAGCCAGCCGATCAGATGGCGCGATACGTGCATTGGTATCAAGACGGTTATCTGAGCAGCACCGGTTCTTGTTTCGACATTGGTAATGCCACCCGAGAAGCACTGCACCGGTTTATGACAGATGGCAATCCGTTTGCTGGTTCAACCAATCCTTTTACTGCTGGGAATGGGTCTGTAATGCGCTTGGCTCCTGTACCAATGAGGTATCGGCCCACGCAAAAAAGGGCTATCCATCTAGCTGTTGAAAGTTCGAAGCCGACGCATGGGGCGAAAACGGCCGTTTCCGCCTGCCACTACTTCGCCGCTTTGCTCATTGGCGCACTCAATGGCGAGAGTAAAGAAACCTTATTGGCTCCTCACTACACACCCATCCCAAACCATTGGCAGCAAAACCCACTCGCGCCAGATATTGCAGAAGTCGCGGGTGGCTCCTTCAAAAAGCGTCAGCCCCCTGACATTGTGGGCAGCGGGTATGTGGTAAAATCATTAGAAGCTGCCCTGTGGGCATTCCATCATTCCCACGATTTTCGTGAAGGATGTCTACTCTCAGCCAATCTAGGTGACGATGCAGACACAACCGCAGCCATTTACGGTCAAATCGCCGGAGCCTATTACGGTGAAAACGGCATCCCGTCCAAATGGCGACAAATACTAACCCTGCGCAGCACGATTGAATCATTGGCAGATCAGCTTTTTGAACTGGCTGATTCTTAGGAATCATATATTTCGGCATGGTTCACAATGAGACAAACTATCATTACAATTTCAACCTAAGAGGGCGACCACAAGGGTCGCCCCTACTGAGAGCGAATCGTAGGGGCGTACCCTTGTGGTTGCCCAAATGTATAAAGGTCATCCGTATTTTCCCCTATTCGTATGAAAACAATCACGACCAATTAAAAACACAATGGACAGAAAAAAATTCACAATACTTGATTGGAAAAAGCAAAAGGATACAGGCACACCGATAACTGTTCTCACAGCTTACGACTATTCTGCGGCGGCGCTGGTTGATAAGGCTGGGGTTGACAGCATTTTAGTGGGCGATTCGCTGGGCATGGTGATGCTAGGATATGACAGCACGGTCTCGGTAACGATGGCTGACATGCTGCACCATTGCACAGCGGTGGCTCGCGGCACAA
>QQUD01000552.1 GCA_008501785.1 Chloroflexota bacterium | reverse complement strand
ACGAATTGATAAATGAAATTACAGCCCCGCCGAGCACAATAGCCACCAAAGCCACCAAGGCCATCATACCAACGGCCACGAAAGGTGAAAATTCAATGGGACCGATTCCTAAGGCTTGAATCTCAAACTCAATGGGTTCAACTGCTACCGGAACAGTTGGAATATCTACCCGGTTGCCACCTAAATTTAAAGCAGGCGAGAAGAAGGCCCAAAGGGCAGCAGCCAGACCAAATACAACTAACAAGGCAATCAAAGTTGCCCAGTTTCTTGATGTTTCATTTCCGCTCAAGGGACTTACTCCTACAATTGGCTAAAAGGTTAATTATTCGATTGTGGATTTTAGCACAATCTCTGACGGGAGCAATATGGATAAATATTGTCCACAACAGATTAGCCCAAAAAATAACCGCGATTAAATCTGCCTAAAATCAGTAACACTATCAATGTGGACTAGATTGGGTAACGTTATGTTAAAAGTCAACTATCAAAACGATTTTTTGGCTTGAGACCCAGCCAGTTCAATAAGTGCGCCTTATCCTAAATAATAAACGAAAGCTATGCTGGAATCGCCACAATTCCCAATGCACCAGGGCCAAGATTAATAGCAACTGAGATAGCCATATCAACCACAATCACTTCGACCGTATTGAGGCGCTTTTCAGCCTTTTGTTTGAGAATTTGGGCATCAACTGGCGAATTTCCGTGCATCACTGCTAATTTTACGCGCTCAGAACCAACACGCTTCCACACAGATTCTACAATGTGGTTTATCGCTTTTGAGCGAGTCCGCACCCGGCCATCTTCTACAATCAAACCATCATCTAATTTCAAAATAGGCTTGATGTTCAGCAATGAAGCCATAATTGATGTCACATTGCTGACACGACCCCCTTTGCGCGCATATTCAAGGCTGTCAATGGTGAATCCAACCACCATCTCGCGCCGCATCTGCTCTAATCGATGGATGATGCTGTTAATATCAGCACCATCTCGCGCCATGCGAGCCGCTTCAATCACAATGTAACCCTGTGCCGCCGTGCCCGCCTGCGAATCAAAAAGGTAAAATTGACCCTGCCCTTCTAACTCTTTTCCAGCAGCTTCTGCCGAAGCATAAGTCCCGCTCAACTTTTCACTAACAGTGATGGTTAAAATCTCGGTTTCACCTTCGGCTATAATTTCTCTGTAGGCTTCGGCAAACTGGTAAGGGGTTGGTTGCGAGGATTTGGGGAAGTTAACGGCCGTTACCGTCGCCGCCTTCTCATAAAATTGCTCTCGCGTCAGCGTCACATTCGTCAAATACTCTGCCTCACTGCCAAACATAATATTGACAGGCAAACTGCGGATATTCAACTCTTTGATCAAGTCTGGGGGAACATCACCAGCGTCATCCATCACAATACGCATGGGCAAGCTTCTCCTTTGTGGGTGGGGGTATGCAATTTTAGCTGATAGCTGATAGCGGTCTGCTGATAGCTGACAGCTTCCTACTCTTTCTTACGACGGCGGCGGAAAAAAGACGGCAGCTTTCCAGATTCTGACTTATCCTCATCATCCTTCACCTCTTCCTGCAAATCTTCACGCAAAGCAAGCAGCGTGCGATGGTACAATGATTTGATAGCCCCTTCACTGCGCCCCATAATGTCGCCAATTTCCGCATTAGGCAGGCGTTCGACAAATTTTAGAATCAGCAGTTCTTGCCTGTCTGCCGGCAAACGGCGAATCGCCGACAGCAGCACGTCCGTGTCTTGCATCAACTGCGTTACAAATTCAGGACTATCATCACTCACACGCCATTGTGACACATCATCAATCGAAATAATCTTGCGCCGGCTGTTGTCACGATGCCAATTCGCCACCAAATTGTGTGCAATCCGATACAGCCATGCCGAAAATGGAACGCCTTGATTTTGGTAACGGCCGATATGCTTCATGGCCCGCTCAAAAATACGTGCGGTTAAGTCCTCAGCATCTTCCACGTTACCGGTACGGTAGTAGACATAATTAAAAATGCGCGTATAAAAGGTTTCATAAAGTTGCCCGAAGGCTTCTTTGTCTGTTTTTGCTCGCTCTACCAGAGTCTCTTCATCCATGCCCACTACCTGCCAATTTCAAGAACTTCTCCAAATCCTGGACCGTTGTTAATTGAAATTGGCCTGAAAAAATATGGTACGCAGTATATCAAAAGGAGGAGTGCCTGCCTAGGAGCCGAAAATCAAGGGAACGAAGTTATTTCCTTACCGCTCCTCCAAACGGCCGATACCATACCGCACTTCATTCCATCGCAGCACCAATTGTGAGAGCATAGAGAAAATGAAGGTGTATCGTCTTGACGCTTGTTACCGGACTGCGCTATGCTCAAATTAGATGTCTAAGCGCAAAAAAAATCACTCTAGAATGAAAATACAAAACGGTTTCGGCACAATTCTGATTGGTGTACTGTTGCTATTCGTATTGGGAGGGGTATTGCAGCGACCAGACCCCGCTGCTGCACCCTCGGCTGCCAAATCGGGCGAAACGGTCGCTTTAGCCCGCATCACCCCAACAACAGCTGAAATCATTTTACCAACACAAACAATTGTGGCGACGCATGAACCGACAGTCATGCCGACAGCATTACCACCGACATTGACACCAACTGTGACGGAAACGGCCGTTCCCCCCACCCAAACCCCTGCACCGGCAAACACCGCATCACCACCACCGCTGCTGCCCACGCCCAACCAAAACATCAGCCTGACCATCAAAGTCCCCATTCTCATGTACCACTACATCAGCACCCCACCCGATAACGCCGATAAATACCGCATCGATCTCTCTGTTGAGCCAACCGCGTTTCGGTCACAAATGGCCTATCTTGCCGAAAACGGCTATTCAACCATCAGCTTTTACGATCTTTCACTGGCCGTTACCAACAACCAGCCACTGCCAGACAAATCAGTTATCCTCACATTTGATGACGGTTATTTAGACAATTACGAGTTAGCGTTTCCCATTTTGCAAGAATTTGGATTGCACGCCACTTTTTTTGTCGTCACCGAATTTATCGACAAAGGGCGTGCTGAATATTTAACGTGGGAAATGGTACAGGAGATGGCCGCTGCCGGTTATGATTTTGAACCCCATTCCCGCACGCACCCTGAACTAACCAACCGAGAACGCGACTACCTTATCTGGGAAATGCTTGGCCCCCAAGAAACGCTTGCTTACCACATCGGTTACACGCCGCGATACTTCTCATACCCATCTGGGCGATATGATGACGCCGTACTGACCATGCTACAAGAACTTGGCTTCTGGGGCGCTGTCACCACCTACAGCGGCAAAGATCACGGCTTCACAGACCGCTACACATGGACACGGATGCGTATTCGGAATAACACACCGCTTGCAGAGTTCGTAGATATTGTGCAACCATAAGTGCGATGCACCTGTACGCGACTCATTCAATCACTGGATCATCTAAATAAAATGGAAAGACCTGAAACCATGTGTTGCCGACTTGCAGCGGCACGACATTGCCATCTGCATCTAAAAAGGTGAGCATGTCGTGGCGATTGTTGCGCACCCAGGTGACATCGTATTTGCGGCCATCACGCATGATTTGCCCGAACCCTTGCCCCCAGATTTGGATTTCTGTTGTGTATAGGGTGCATGTTTCGCCGTCATGGTATACACAAATCTCTTTGTCGAAGGTATGCGGCGCGTAGATGATGATCACATTGGCTGCGCTAACCTGCTCATCGTTGTTGCCATCGACAAATGTTTCGCCATCGACAGTGCGGTAATAACGGCCGTTTTCCACATCAAAATCCCATTCCACATGCGACCACGTCGAATAATCGAGCGTAATATGCATCGCTGGCGCCCCCCCTGCTGGCGGCGTGCTGTTAAAAGCCATCGCATTCGAAAAAATAGGCGCATGATTCGTCTCATAATTATCCAGCCATTCCCATAACCCAACCGGGTCGGCATGAAGCGTATGCTCAGATGGTTTTGACGTATCGTCGGTGCGATAAAAACCCGTCGCCACTTCACGCAAAATGCTGTCGCCAATGTCCGAGTTGTACAATGCCCGCGATACCAGCGGATGTGAACCAGACATCACCAGCGCCGTGTCATACATCGCTGGAATCTCTAAATCAATTAGCCGCGCACTGCGCACGGGGCCAATATCGGGCGGCGTTTGGCTGTAGAAAATCGCCGTAAATCGTGTGATATTCGTCTCGGTGATATGCTCAAACACAATGTCAGCCTGACCAATGCCATGCTGCGGACGCGTGTAGCTGGGCGGATTGTTAGAAATCTTGATGGCGATGGGACGCCGTTGTAACACAGCCGGGTCATCAACCAGTTCTCCCGTGAGCGGGTTGCGGTCCGTGCCAAAGTCAGCCAAGGTGTTAATCTCGACGGGAAGCGGCGTGACGGTGGGGGTGGGAACGGCCGTATTCGTTGCCGTCGGCTCTGCATCCACTTCTAACACAGGCGGTGGCAGTCGCGCTTCAGTTGTCGAAGTTGGAGCCAATGTGGATGGCATATCCGTTGCTGCGGCAGCAACAGATTCGGTCGTTGGGATTTCTGCATCGGGAGCGGCGGCGGCCCCCTCGTCAGAACCACAAGCTGGTAGTAAAATCGCCAGCAAAATGAGTAAGAATATCCAGTGTGAATGTCTTGAAGTAACCATACGCTAATTTTATTCATTCTTATGGATTCAAGCCAAAAGAGGTTGCACATGCAAGGTAACAAATTAGCAGACGGCCGTACCGCTGAAATATTTGCCTGGGGAAACAATCACATTCTCAAATTATACCGTCCAGAATTCCCGCACGAAGCTGATTTTGAGTTCGAGTTGGTGAATACGGTTTGTGCGGCTGAGGTGGAGACGCCTGCGGCGGTAGCGTTGGTAAAGGTAAACGGCCGTTCTGGCATCATCTACGAGCGCGTCGCAGGCAAAACGATGCTCACCGCCGTCATGACCAACCCTAAACAAGTCGTCCACTTCGCTCACCAAATGGCTGATTTGCACCTGGCAATGCATCAACAAACGGCCCCATCGTCATCGACTGGATCGACGCCACCCAGGGCCACCCCGCCGCCGACATCGCCCGCACCCGCATCCTCATGACCGCTGGTGCCTTACCCGATGGCCCCACCCAACGCGAACACCTCGACCACCTGCGCCAAACCTTTTACAACACCTACGAAGCCTACTACCTCAGCCAAAGTACCCTGACCACCAACGACATCAACGAATGGCTCCTCCCCACCGCCGCCGCCCGCATCATCGAAGGACTGCCGCCTGCCTATACCAACATTCTTTTAAACATTGTGCGTCAGCTCATTTAGCTCGCGGCTACGCTCCCACCTCGCTGTGGCCGGTCTCCTGACCGTGCCCCTCTTCCTCCCCGGTTTCCAACCATATTCATCACTACGAATCAATATCTCAACGAAAAATCAAACGATCCCTAGCCAATTAGTTAATTCTCCTCAAACCCGCTACAATCAAACGCCATCTTATGTCGAAAGAATTGCACTGTGGAAACTTGCCAAATTCAAGAAGGAGTCGCTATTTATTATCTCACCTTTTCGGTGATTGAATGGCTGCCAGTATTTATTTCAAAAGAGACTTGTCTCATCGTAACAGAAAGCCTGAACTTCTGTCATCACAAAAAGAGTCTGCGTATAAATGCATTTGTGATCATGCCCACTCACATTCATTTAATCCTGTTTGATGCTGATTTTAACGTGGATCGACTACGGAAAACGCTGCGAGATATGCAGAAATTTACTGGGCGCAAGCTAACTGATTATTGCGACCAGCATATGCCGAAAACGTTTCGAGCAGCAATGCACCAATCAGGTAGAAAAGATAGGGAACGCCAATTTTGGCAGCAGAGTCGGCATCCGATGGCGATATGGACGACAGAATTTTGGCAAACAAAATTTGCTTATATTCACAACAATCCGCGTCGCAAGGGATTGGTGCATCAAGGGACAGCTTGGCGGTTTACGTCAGCGGCGTATTGGCTATTGGATCCGCCGGGGAAGACGGATGTACTTCTGACGGGGATTGAATGGTGAGGGAACAAAAACGATCTGGAGACCGAAGAAAGAAGGCCGCTCGGTCAGGAGACCGGCCACAGCCGACCTGTTTAAAACAGGTTTCCAGACTCAGACGTCGAATTCATTCAATGTCTATAAAATGAGGATAAAACAAATAATTGAACTAAACATAGTGCATTCATAATTCCAGTTGTTATAATCGAGTTAACAATCAATTTTGGGCGACCCAAGGGTCGCCTGTTTTTTGTGAGAAGTGAATTATGGCACATTTGGAAGGACAGGAACGGGCGGAATATGTACAGGATATGTTTGCCCGGATTGCATCCCGGTATGACTTGATGAACCGGGTGATGACGTTTGGACAGGATTTGCGCTGGCGGCGGTATGTGATTGCGCAGGCGAGATTGCCGGAAAACGGCCGTCTTCTAGACATCGCCACCGGCACCGGCGACATCGCCCACGAAGGGCAGCAGCAAGTTCCCGGTCTGCAAGCGATTGGCGGTGACTTTACCGTAGAAATGATGCAGGCTGGCAAGCACATCCCCGAACGAGCCGCGCTGCAATGGGTTGGCTCGGATACGCTGGCGCTGCCATTTCCCGACGACAGTTTTGATGCGGTCACGTCCGGCTTTTTGATGCGGAATGTGATTGACGTGCCAGGTGCGTTTCGAGAACAGATGCGCGTGACGAAACCGGGGGGGCATGTAGTGGTGCTGGAATCGAGTCCACCAAAGCGGAATGTGTTACGGCCGTTTATCCTCATCCACCTCAACTATGTAATCCCCCTGCTGGGCAAGCTGCTCACCGGCGAATCCGACGCCTACAGCTACCTGCCAGACAGCACCCAACAGTTCCAATCACCCGAATCATTAGCCACCATCATGCGCAACACCGGACTGACAAACGTAACCTACAAAATGTTCATGTTCGGCACCATCGCCGTGCATGTTGGGCAAAAACCTGGGGGAGAAGCGTGACACAGAGTTGCACAGAGAAGGCACAGAGTTGCACAGAGGGGAAGAGAGCGAAAGAGAAAGAATATCTTGCATGTTTCCTCTTCCTTGCCCCCTGCCTCCTGCCCCTTGCCCCTCTGCATTAAGAGAAAATCCAATGAACACCATCCCTTTTTACAACTTTGGCGGCGATGGCCCGCTGCTGCACTTTGCGGCACCAAATGCATACACGCCGGAAACGTTTCGTCAATTTATTGAGCCGTTTTTAGCGCATTATCGTGTGATTGCCACCTATCATCGCCCATTGTGGTCGAACACCTCACCCGACGAATTGGGAACAGATTGGCACATTATTGCAGATGATTTGATTCGCTTTTTTGAACAGGAAGACATTCGGCCACAGGTGGCAATGGGGCATTCGTTGGGCGCTGTTTCTACAGTTTACGCTGCTGTAAAGCGGCCTGAGCTTTTTCAAACATTGGTATTGGTGGACCCCGTCTTTCTACCGCCACACATTTTGCAAATGGCTGCTGCCAATCCAAACATGATGCGGCAACATATGCCGATGGTAGATCGGGCGTTTAATCGTAAAAATCGATGGTCCACGAGACAAGCTGCCTTCAATCGGTTCCGCGAGAAAAAGGTGTTTGGTCGTTGGTCAGACGAGGCGCTGTGGGATTATGTCAACCATTCTATTGCTGAGTCAAATGGTGAATTCGTGCTGCGCTGGCCACGAGATTGGGAAGCGGCTTTTTACGCAAATCCGCCGCAAAAAGTGTGGGAAGCAATTGCCCAAGTCAAACACCCCACCTTAGCCATTCGCGGCACGGAAACGGATACGCTTTTCCCAGATGCATGGGCAAACTGGCAGCAGTTACAGCCTCACGCCACCTTCGTGGAACTGCCGGATGTGGGGCATATGATGATGATGGAACGGCCGTTACTCGTCGCCAACACCATCCTCAACTACCTTAAGTAATCGCATGTACCACCTTCGCCAAGGGCTGAAAGCCCTCGGCTGCAAAATGGAAGCCCCTCCGGGGCTGAAATCGAGCCCCGGAGGGGCTTCCATCTCGTCGGCGGGGCGTTTACGCTTCGTTGAATGGCACATTAAGATTACCCAAATAAACCACCTAAATCCAAAACCTATTCAGTGACATTAATCATAATACTGTCACCCTCTGCTAACTCTTCGTGGCTTGGAATAGAAAGGTACACTTCAATCATATGCTCACCAGGTTCCAATCCCGTTAGCGGCCGATCTTGATTACCGCCCATCACCATCCCCCACGACTCGCCATCCACATAAACATGCCAATGATACCCTTCCGCCATTAAATCAAAATTCTCAGTTTCAATTTCGACAATCACCTGCTCAGATGCAGAAAACGTATCCCCACTGCTGGGCGCACTGATTTGAATGGCAGCCCCTTCATTGGGAACACGGTTCACGCGCATCTCCTCATGTTCATGATCATCATCTGTGTCATCATGTTCATGATCATCCCCCATCTCTACCATTTCATCATGGTTCATTGCATCATTACCATCGTGGTCTGACTCATCCATGCTCTCCATCTCGCCCATTTCGTCAGAGACAGCGGGTTCCGAACCGGCAGCTCCGCTACAGGCTGAAATAGCAAAGGTGAATAAGAGGAGGAGGGGTAAATACGGCCGTTTCCGCAGCAAATACCTCATGTTCATTGTGAATCCTTTTGTTTCCCTAGAGTTGGCAGCATCATACAAGGTCAACACAACCATTCACAATAGACTGAACGAATTTCCTAGAATTTACTTATCTTTCAATGATCCGCCGACTCCAATTCAACACCGAGACCATCAGCCAGCCGATTCACAAACGCATAGTAGCCAGTCACTTGATTAATATCCAAAATAGCACCATCATCAAATCCAACCTCACGCAGCACAATCACAT
>QQUD01000256.1 GCA_008501785.1 Chloroflexota bacterium | reverse complement strand
TCATGGATTGGCTGCAAATGTTGTAGATTTCGCCAACACGGCCGTTATTAAGTGAACGCATAACGCCCTGCACAATATCTGGAGCAAAAACGGGAAAGGTGATGTGTTTGCCACCACTAACTTTGATGCGCCACCCTTTGAGCGGCTCCTCGAAAAAGAGCCGGTTGAAGGCATAACGTCCCCATGGGCCATAAAATGCGCCGGGTCGTAAAATGACAGCAGGCAGCCCGTGTTCACGATGTGCAGCCAGGACACGCTGTTCAGCTTCGTATTTGGTTTTTTGATAGGGTTCTTGCGGATGGCAGGGGGTGGTTTCGTCGATGGTCTTGCTAACGGTGGTGCTGCCAACGACGACGATGGTAGAGATGTGGATGAAGCGTTGCACCTGTGCGGAAAGGGCAGCTTCGATAACGGCCGTTGTGCCCAACACATTCGTCCGCCAAAAATCTTTATCGCTTCCCCAAAAACTAAACTTTCCAGCCGCATGGATCACTTGACTGCATCCCACACATGCTTTTTTGACAGCAGGCGCATCGCTGATGTCATCTGCATAGGCCAGGGCAACATGCCATTTTTTCAGAAAATCAACGTTGCTGGTGGGACGAACCAGCGCACGCACCTGATGCCCAGCTTCAACCAATCGCGGAACCAGATTGTGCCCGAGGAAACCAGTGGCACCGGTAAGTAGTATCATTTTGGGTACTTCTTCCTGTTTTATAAACAAAAAACCCTTAGGATTGTCATTGCTGCAAAACCTAAGGGTTTTTCTCAAATTAAAAGTACCCCAGGAGGGAATCGAACCCCCAACCTACGGATTAGAAGTCCGGTGCTCTATCCATTGAGCTACTGGGGCATATGTTAAATAACTGGCACAATTCTAATGAGCTAGCCGGATCGCGTCAACTATTGGTGCGCTTTTGTGCCCATTGGTAGATACGGCCGTTTCTAATCCCATCAATCAAGCTGTCCAAGTCTGGCAAAATCTCGTCTGATGTAAACTTCATGGCCCAATTGTGAACGTAAGGCGTAACCGTGACCACGTATGCACCAGATTGGGCCGCTTCCCACATTTCCATGGCAGTACCCATGCTGGGCAGTGGCACATATGCCAGCAGCACATCCACATCAGCGGCGCGTTTTGTGTTTGTCAAAAACGTGTACTGTGCTTTTACATCATCATAATGCACACTGTTTGGATTGGCTGCAAATGGGTCCGTGATTTGAACATCTGGCACATGCTGCACCAGCGCTTCCGTGATCTGTGTCCGGTAATCCTGACTTTCAATATATTTGTCGTTGCGGTTTGCCTGCATAATGCCGGCGATAAAAACGTGCATAATAGTTAGTCAGCTAGTCAGCTAGTCAGCTAGTCAGCGATGCGCTGAAATGCTGAAGTGCTGAATTGCTCTAATGGTGCGTGCTGCCGCGATGGAGGCCGACGAGGACGCGTTCGTAATTGTCTAAATCTTCGAGGACACGGCCAGCGCCACGAGCGACACAGGTCATGGATTCTTCGGCGACCCAGACGCGCATTTTTACCATGTCTTCGAGTCGTTCCGCCAGCCCGCGAATTTGTGCACCACCACCGGCCAGACAGATGCCAACTTCCATCAAGTCAGCTACCAATTCTGGCGGCGTTTCGTCAAGTGCGTCACGGACGGTATCTACGATGATGTTAATGGATGGGGCCATCGCTTCGCGCAGCTCAATACTGCTGATTTCGACAGCCTGCGGCAGTCCGTTAATTAAATTGCGGCCACGCAGCGTCATCGTGCGCTCTTCTGGCAGCGGGAAGGCGGAGCCAATGCCCACCTTGACACGCTCGGCCATTCGCTCACCAATGAGCAAGTTGTATTTGCTGCGTGCATATTGGATGATGTCTTCATCCATCTCGTCGCCCGCTACACGAATGGAACGGCTAACAACGATGCCCCCCATGGCAAATACGGCGACTTCGGTGGTGCCACCGCCGATGTCTACAATCATGCTGCCCCGTGATTCGATGATGGGCAAACCCGAGCCGATGGCTGCGGCCATCGGTTCTTCGATCAGGTATGCTTCACGCGCACCAGCAGAAATGGTGGCATCATACACAGCCCGCTTCTCTACTTCAGTGACACCGCTGGGAACGCCAACAACCACCCGAGGTCGGGGGAAGGGCACGATCATTTGTTCATGCGCTTTGTCAATAAAATATTTGAGCATCGCTTCGGTGATCTCGAATTCGGAGATAACGCCATCACGTAACGGCCGTATTGCCACAATGTCACTTGGTGTGCGGCCCACCATTTCGCGGGCTTCAGCGCCAATCGCTAACGGCCGTCGGGAGCGCTTGTTAATCGCCACCCATGATGGTTCGTTAATGACAATGCCGCGATCACGGATATAAACCAGGGTGTTTGCAGTCCCCAGATCAATGCCAATATCTAATGAAAAAAGCCCTAAGAGCCAGTCTAATGGTCTAAACAATGCTTTGTCCTTTTTCCTATCCCTCTATTATTACGTGTATAAGCCTTGTTTCAGAAAGATTTTAGGACACAGATTTTCACAGATAAACACAGATTTTTCTTTTATCTGTGAAAACCTGTGTTTATCTGTGTTTATCTGTGTTCCAATTCTTTTCAAGGAACAAGCCCATAGAAAAACACACGCCAGCGTCGGATTATAACATGGGCAATTCTCCTGACCAACATCAGCAGATTTGCACCTAGATTTACGCGCAGTTGGCCCTCATTTGCCACTTTATCGGGTAAAATAGTGAGAGATTGATAAGATGCAGGGTTCTATGAAAGACGGATTTGGATCGTTGAACGTAGAATGGGTGCAAGGGGCAGGGGGCAAGTTGCACGTACAAAAGAAGGAATATTATGGCTAGACAGGCTTTGTTTGAAGGACTTGTATATGATGAAGATGAGCGGTTGGTGGAAACGGCCGTTATCGGACCCGACGCACACTATGTGGTTGATGACGATGGATTTAAGCGTCATATTGATTCAGAAAAGGTAGACCGTCAAGTATTAGGCTTTTTCTTACAGCAGCTTGATGCAAATAAGGACATGGCGGTTGAACAGGCGCTGAACATGATGGGCAAAGATGATATTTTTACCAAGGCAGCACTAGATGCATCCCTGAACAATATCGACATGAACCAAATCATCGCGCAGGGCATTCCGCTGCAAGCACGCAACATGATGGGCATGCTTGGCTTCCGCGTGATTATTAACTTGCATGGGGAAGTGGTGAAATTGGACCAACCGGCAGCGCCGGACGAAGATTAGTGAACGGTGGTCAGTTTACCGTTTACCGTCAATACGCACCTTTGCCAAACAGCGTGTATGGAATCGTTTGCAGCATGATGCGAATGTCGAGGGAGAGGGTCCAGTTTTCGATGTAGTAAATGTCGAGGAGGCAGAGTTCGTCGAAAGTGAGGTCGGAACGACCGCTTACTTGCCACAATCCTGTAATACCGCCAATCACTGAAAGGCGTTGGCGCTGCCACGGCTTGTATTCGGCAACTTCTTCAGGCAGTGGGGGGCGTGGGCCAACCAAACTCATATTGCCAATAAGCATATTATAAAATTGAGGCAATTCGTCCAGACTGGTTTTGCGCAGCCATTTACCAACGCGTGTCAATCGCGGATCATTACGAATTTTGAAGATGGGGCCATCTGCTTCATTCAACGCTTTGAGAGCGGCTTTTTGCTGATCGGCATCAACAACCATTGAACGGAATTTATACATTTTGAATGATTTTCCGTTGCGACCAATGCGCTCTCCAGCATAGATGATGGGGCCAGGTGAATCGAGCTTGATGGCGATGGCGATAACGGCCGTCACTACCAAAATCGGCAACCCCAAAACTGCAATCACAATTAAATCCATACCCCGTTTCAACGCACGCTGCCAGATGCTGATGCCTACATCACGGACACCAAGCGTTGGAATACCAGCCATATTGTTGAACTCGACGCGATTTAAACTGAGCTGGAGTAGATCAGGTACAACCTGTGGACGCACATCGTGCCGGTGGCAAACGCGCAGCAGGCGAGTAATGGCGAAGTTCATTTCACCTGGCAGTGCAATAAATACGGTGTGCAAGCCTGGGTTTTGTGTCAACACTTTTTCTAGATCCGTATACTGGCCCAGATGCGGGATGCGACCTAGTCCTATATTGTTTTCCCGATGTCCGTCATGAAGATAGCCGATGGCTTTGTATCCCAGGTCGGGACGGGCAAGCAAGGTGCGAATAACACTGCGCCCAACTTCACCTGAACTGATCACCAGCACCCGATCAACTGCTATCCCTCTTTGGTAAAGTGCTGAAAAAATAAAGCGACGCACCAGCCGTGCTAGACTGATTAAAAAGACAATAAATGCTAATGCCCAAATGAGCATCAACCGTGAGAATGGAATGGGCTGCGTGAAAAATGGCTCTACAAAAAAGGTGACAACGCCCATTAGAAAAATACCAGATGAGGTCGCATAAATAATACGTGACACTTCATCAACCCAAAATTCCCCTCGTCGTCGTCGCCACACTCGCGCCTGTGTGAATGTGAGGAAAAGCAAAATGTTTAGGAGTAATTGTTGGGGCAAATATTCTGTATAGGTGGCAGGTGAAATCACCTCTCGCAGCCACTGCCAATCGTAGCGGGCCAAATATGAGAGTGCAAAAGCCAGATTGATTAGTCCAATGTCGGCTGTGATGGTGAAGTAGTAAACCTTGTTTTTACTCATAAGGTGTGCAGGAAACCCTTGTCAGTGACGATACGATCAGGTTTCACTGAATCATTTATTACCTTGAAGTACTTTTTGGTAAATAACGGCCGTTTCCCGACCAGCCTGCTCCCAAGAAAAAGTTCGTGCATGTTCCATGCCAAGCTGGCGCATTTTATCTGATATTTCGGCGTTGTACAGGACGTTTGCCATACGTTCAGCCAGGTCAGCAACGCTGTTTGGGGCAAACAACATGCCCGCTTGGCCAATCGCTTCGGGCAAAGATGAGTTGTTGGCCGCAATAACTGGCGTGCCGCAAGCCATCGCGTCCACGATGGGCATGCCAAACCCTTCATATTGAGAAGGCAATACGAACAAATCAGCCGCGTTGTACCAAAGCGGGAGATCATCATCTGGTGCATAGCCGGTAAAAATTACCCGATCGACTAAATCGAGCGAACGGACGCGCTCAAAAATGGCATCGAACATCCAACCTTTCCCACCAACTAGTATAAGTTTCAGCGTTGGATCGGCCAATTGGGCAAATGCCTCCAGCAGCAGGGGGATATTCTTTCTGGGTTGGAGCGTGCCTAGATGGAGGATGAAACGGCCGTTAATCCCCCGCTTCTCTTTAAACGCAGCGACCTCATCCTCTGGCAAACAACAATACATCGAATCAACACCTGGATAAACAACATCAATTTTGTGCAACGGGATATTGAAAAATTGATGCACATCTTGTTTCGCAGACTGGGAAATGGTGATGATGCGTTTTGCTTTTTTTGCTGACCGGCGCGTTTGACTGGTCAGGTAGAATCGTTGTGCTGCTGGAAAATTGTCGGGGAAATGCAAAAAACTGAGGTCGTAAATTGTGACAATTGCGGGCTTTGTTGCCATCAACGGCAACACAAATGCCATGCTGTGCAAGAGATCAATTTGATTTCGCCAATTTTGCCAGGGCCAAATGAGCTGCTCCCATACAATCCGAAACAAGCGGCTTTCAGTAGGTACGCGAGTAGAAACGGCCGTTATTCCCGGCTGCTGCAAAAAATCAGATTCGTATTTTGTATAAACTGTGTAAGCTGGTTCATCCTCTTCCCGGGGCAAATGACGCAAAACTTGGGCAATGTATTGGTGAATGCCAGCTCGTCGATATCCAGCTTCCCCAGCCAACAAATGAGCATTGATGCCAACTGTTGGTTTACCCGCCTGTTTGTATCCTGAACCAGACGCATTGTTCGGTTGCATAACCGCGAATTATAGCGTAACCAGGTGCGCTGTACGAACTTGACGCTAATAAGCACGTATGGTAGACTTCGTTATGTTTACTTGGTTTTGACATAAACCATGTGCAGAGAGGATGATGACAAAGAAATATCATAAACTTAAGGTGATCTGTGCTGCGTATTGAATCACTGCAACATTTTGCGCACCATGCATCACATTGAGGAGGTCTTTGTGAAATCCTTTTCTTTCATTTCTCGTTTGCTGATATTCAGCATTTTTACCCTATTCCTTTTGGTCGCCTGTGAGCGCCCAACCCCCCGTGTAGATAATGAAGTTAACGCGCCAGAAGTGCCAGCGGTTGAGGCAACGGTCGTTATAGATATTCCGCCAACATCGATAGCTGTCCCGACAGAAGCAGCCCCTGCTGTTGAAGCGACAGCAGTTGTCGATCTTGAAGGGGAATCCACAGGTGAAGGTGAAGCCCCTGTCGAAGGGGAAACACCTGCTGGGGCAGAAGAAACGGCCGTTCCTGCCCAAGAACCAGCTCCATTGCCTGAAGATGGTATTCACACTGTCCAAGCTGGAGACACGCTGTTTAAATTAGCATTGCTTTACGGTGTGACCGTGGATGAAATAGCGGCTGCGAACGGCTTGACCGATGTAGACACATTAGATGTTGGGCAAGAAATAAAGATTCCTAAACCAGGAACCGTCGTTGTGGAACCAACCGCAACATCTGTGCCAACCACAGCAGAAATCACGCATATCGTGCAACCGGGTGAGAATTTATTCCGCATTGGGTTGCAGTATGGGTTCACCGTTGTCGAACTGGCTGATTACAACAGCATTGCAAATCCAGACAGAATCGAGGTTGGGCAGGCGATTCGCATCCCACCACGTCCATAAATCCATTTCAAATCAACATAAGAGGTGTGGCATTTCATTTTATGCCACACCTCAATTATATATATTGGCGTAAAGACACAGAAGCGTGGAGAGAAACCTTTCTACATTCCTGTGTCTTTGTGTTGTTTACAAAAGATTTCATGAAAGTGGTATCCCCTTCGGTATTCCCAACTCTGTTGGGCGGCTCAGGACAGGCTCCCCCTCATGAAAACCGTAGTGCGATTTGTTAAATCGCATATCGAATTGCCAATTCGATTTACACAGAGACAACACGCGCTGTAGCGCACCACGAATGAATGAAAATCGTAAGTCGGATTGCCAATCCAACCTACATTTACACTGGAGTAACTTATGAAGGAACTTCGTCGATTAGTGTACCAAACAGAAAAAAGATAAAAACAGTCAACTCTGTATGATCTAGATACGAAAAATCTACATACGGAGTTGACCAAATGAACATTAAAAATATACTGTTGCTGCCAGCGTTTGTCGAACGTGCGAAAGATGCCGCACATGCCGTTAAACAAGGGGTCTTTGTCTTAATCACGCCAGTAAGCGATGCCACAGTAACCCATCTACTTGACTTGGAACAATTCACGATGACAAGCTATGGGATTGAACGAGAAGAAAAGCAAGATATTCTGCATCTTTACGGTGAAATCGAATCCAAAGTGGCAATTTGTCCCAGTTGTCATAGCTTATCAACCACAGTGAAAGCGTACAAAGATCGCTGTGTGCGAGATTGTGATGTATGGGGTAAGCGTACATTTGTGCATTTTCAGACGAGGCGGTTTGAATGTCCAGAGTGTGGGCATCGCTTTACAGAAGAATTACAGGCAATTGCCTGGAGAAGACGCCAGACAATACGATTCGAGCGACAAGTCTATGAAGCATGTTTGGGTAACAGTAAGAAACGAACAGCCGAGACATTTCAATTGAGTGATACAACTGTGAACCGTATTTTCAAACGATGGGTCAAGAAACAGCGTCAAGAAAAGCGATTTGGGCTGGTGCGCGTGTTGGGTATAGACGAAATATCGCTCAAAAAACGACACAAACAGTTTGCAGTCGTCATTTCCGACTTGGAACGCCATTGTGTTTTGGCCGTTCTCCCTAACCGCAAACATGAAACGCTGAAAAAATGGCTTGACACCTTATCTGATGAGCAACGCACCATCATCAAAACGGTATCAATGGATATGTGGGGCCATATCGTCACTTTTTCAAGAAGCATCTTCCCAAAGCACATCGTGTAGCTGACCGTTTTCATGTGATGCAACAGTTGAACAAGCAACTTGGCAAAGCACGCCTGGCTTATCAACGCCAAGCGGATGAGGATACGCAAGTGGCGCGCAAAAGGTGTCGCTGGTTATTTGTGATGGCGCAGGACAATTTATCACAAAAACAGGAACAAAAACTGATGACCGCGCTGGAGGCGGCTCCAGAATTGAAGCAAATATATCTGCGCAAAGAGGAATTTCGGCTTATTTTTGAACAAGTTGAAGATAAACAGCAAGCACAACGATTTCTGCAAGCGTGGATTTGCAAAGCGCAAGCATCTGGAAGTCAGCATTTGCGGGCATTTATCAAAACATTACGCAACTGGTGGGCTGAAATTCTCAATTATTTTGATGAGCGTATCACCAATGGATTTGTGGAAGGGATAAATCGAGCGATTCGCGGTATTATTTGGCGTGCGTATGGCTTCCGCAACTTTGAAAACTTCAAATTACAGATTTTAGCTGAACATGGATTTTCATGATAGTACACTATTCGGCGATCAGCCCTTATTTCTGAATAGAAGGCAGGTAAATAGAATAGGCCCAATAAGAAGTCAAAAGCAATCTGTAATCAACGAGATTTTCTTCATAATCAGCAATTGTGAAATTTAAAATCTTCACCAATACGCCTACATTAACTTCCAAACCACCATATAGCTCCCATCTATAATCAGCATCAGGGTCAACGTCTAATAGCAATTCTCTACCGGACAGTAAAGATTTAACAAAATAACCAATAGAAAAAATGTCGATCATGGGTAAACTCCTAGGTCTTCCACAACCAAAACAGGAGTATATTCATGACCGACAAGATGAAAGTTTACAC
>QQUD01000465.1 GCA_008501785.1 Chloroflexota bacterium | reverse complement strand
CTGCGATAACGCTGATCAAAGAAATAGAGTTTAAAGTGATATATACAGTGGTGATTAACACCATAGCTAACCCACACAACCCAGGCCGTATTTTATGCAGTTCAAACATAAGCAAAACAAGCGCCAAAACGACAAATTGAATCGCAATGCTAAATGCCTCTTTGTTAAAGACTTGCAGCTGCTTATAATACTCAAACATTTCGAATGTACCATCGTAAAACAAAATGTAGTACTGCGTCATAAAGCCCAGATAAAGTACAAACAAAGCCACAGAAATAGCTTCCACAGCATAAACCAATATCGCTTGGGTCTTCATTAAATAATTTTTCACAACTCACCTCGAACGATCAACTTTCCTGCGCTTTGCACGATCATGCAACAGTAGCCGCGAAATCCTTTTCGCGCTCTTGGGAGCGCGATTAGGAAATCACGGCTACTATAATTCATTCTATTCAGTCATGCGAGCATAGGCGTTACGATAAACTTCAACGTATTCATCGATGCCAGCTTCAACATACAGCGATTTCAAAGCTTCAGCACTTTCAACGGCCGTATCTGCACCAGTGATATACAAGAAGATTTGATCAACTTGTTCTTCACCAACTGCCAATTGACCCAGCTTAGCGGAATCTTGTTCAGTCAGCGAGAATACTGGCGGAACCAGGCGGTAGTACGGATCTTCAGATTCGTAGGATGTAGAAACAACGCCTGAATCAATGTAGAGTGCCCATGCATCCCAACCACGATTCTTGGTGTATTGCAATTCAAAACCAATTTCTTTCTGGTAGCCAATCGGAATTTGAGAACCCATGAAGTCACGTAAGAAACCTGAAACATCACAGTTCTTCAGTTCACATGCAGTGTCCAGCAGCCATTGATTGAATTTTGGATATTCGGTGCCATCAGTTGCTACAAACAATTCACCTTCTTCCAGGTTGTGTGGAGGACCGTAATTCTGGGCAATATTGCCTTCTTCAGTGAAGAAGTAATCAAAGAGCATCAAAGCGGTGTTGATTTCCTCTTCAGAGGAAGCTGTGGAAATGCCCCATCCATCTGGTTTAATCACACGTGTGTTTTCAACATAGTGGATGAATTCATCAGAGTCAACAGTTGTAACTGGTGGCAGCATACCAACAACGTCTGGGTTAGAAGCTGTTGTCGAAGCAATCCAGTCAAAGGTCATGAAACCAAACTGTAGGTGGCCTTCTTCTTCATCTTTGGTGTAATGCGGTTTGCGGAAGTCATCACTTGTGCTCAAGTCTGCAAATTCTGAGTGAATCAAACCTTCAGCATACATCTTAGAAATGTAGTCAACGCCTTCCAAGAATGCGTCATCAGCGTAAGAGAATTGCAAAACGCCATCGGCATCGAGGTAGAAGCGTGCCGCATAAGAGTCGGAACCATGTACACGTTGGCCGCCAAAGTAGGAAATCAGACGCAATACATCTTCACGATACTTGGTTTTGCGCACAAAGAATGGGGAAATTTCTGCATCTGCCACAACTTCGCCAGTTGATGCTTTTGACAGGGTGTTGGGTGACAGTTCAACAACTCGCCACAAAGCAACCAGTTCGTCAATGTCATACTGAGCTGTTTGACCCAGGTACAAATCCGATGGTTTTTCCAGGTCTGGGTAAGTTTCTGCAATGTAGGTCAACAATGCTTCTAAAGCAACATCGCGGGTCAATGAACCAGCAGCCGCTTCATTTTGCAAATCAATAATATTTGTGTCATGACGATCCCAGTAACCTTCGTAGACTGGGGTCAATGTGTGGGTTTCTGCTTCTAATGCGTCAGCAGAATCGAGCAGAGTCAGCACCCAGGTTTCACGACCATCGAATACACGAGCGTAGTTGCCGAGTTCAGCAGCGTATGGAACGTGATAAATGCCACCATCATAAGCAGTGATTGCTTTGGCAATATTTGGGTTAGCTTCTAAATAAGCGGCAAAGTTAGGCATTTGATCGAGATGATCGTTCAAGCGAACAAAGTAACCCTGTGCGCCATAGCTCATGAAATCTTCCGCAATTGAGTTACCACCAAAAACAGTCGCGCTGTCAAAACCGGTTGCAGCAGACACATCCATCATCTCTGTTGCTTTTTGGTCTTGAATGGCAACGTCGTTAATTTCGATGCCCAGCTCTGATTGGATGTATTGCCAGGTTGGCTTGAGTGAACCTTGAGAAATAACTGTGCCATCTGGCAGTTCCAGCGGCGTTGCTTGTTGGTAGGTAATGGTGCGCTGATTGTTGCCCAAAGCAATATTCAGGTTCAAAGCATCAGCCATTGCCACTTCCGTGACTTCCTCGGCCGCTTCTTCGGCTGGCTCTTCGGCAGCTTCTTCGGCAGGTTCTTCAGCCGCTTCCTCTGCTGGGGCTTCTTCAGCGGGCGCTTCTGCAGCAGGGGCTTCTTCTTCAATTGGTGCAGCCTCTTCTTCGGCGGGGGCAGCTTCTTCTACGACAGGTTCTGGATCAATTTCGGGATTAGACACTGTTGTACAAGCTGTAAAAGCAAATGTGACGAGCAGTGCCAAAATCATAAGTAAATTACGAAAATTCTTCTTCATTTTTTGTCTCCTTTATTGAACAAAAATTTGATAGACGAAAACATATTTGGAACGATTGAAAGTGAATTCAAATACGAACCTCCTTGACACAGATGAATTATCCTTTCACACCACCGACATTAACGCCCCTGGCAAAATAGCGTTGGATGTAAGGATAAATAATCAACACGGGAATTATTGAACATACCAACACCGCAAAAATGTACGAATCAGCAGAATAAGGTAGGTCGATTGGCATGTCGTCAAACATCTTTTGGTAGTTTTCAATCAAAATTCGCATGTAAACTTGCAGCGGCAGTTCCATGGGGTTTGTGAGCAACATACGAGACCAGAAATAGCCATTCCAACGACTCGTTGCATAGAAGAGTGTCACCGTTGCGATTGCTGCCTTAGACATGGGGATATAAATTTGCATCAATAGTTGGAATTCATTTGCGCCATCAATCAGGGCGGCTTCTTCGATTTCTTTGGGAATTGCATCAAAGAAACTGCGTAACAGAATGATGTTGAATGCCTGCACACCAAACGCAATGATGATGCCCCATCGGTTGTCAACCCCCATGCCGGTGTAATTTAAAAAGAGCGGAACCATGCCAGCGCTAAACCACATGGTGAACACAACTAAAAAGTTGAATTGGCGACGGAATAGAAGTCGTCTTTTGGAAAGCGCATATGCACCGGTTGCTGAGATGAAAATACTCCAGGCGGTCCCAAAAATGGTGTAGAAAAGAGTATTTGTAAATGAAATCCACAACCCTTTGTCGAGATAAATCAGCTCATAAACCTGGAAGGTTGTATCTTTGGGCAGCAGTACAATTTTGCCTGCCTCGTAGGCGAGTTTGCCGCTAATTGAAGCTGAAAAAGCGTAAAACACTGGATAGAAAGCCATGAGGCCAAATATAGTTACCAGTGATACGGCAAACAATTTAAATATCAGTTCGGATCTACTTAAACGTTGCATAATTTTCCTTCCCTACCAGAGGGAGTTATCTGAAATTTCGCGGCTGATGAAGTTTGCGCCGATGACCAGAGCAAAGCCGATGAGTGAATTGAACATACCTGCGGCTGCGCCCATAGACTGATTGCCACCCTCTAAACCGATACGCAAAACGAACGTGCTGAGTACATCGGCTGTCTCGTAGGTGTTGGCGTTGTAAAGGAGAATGACGCGCTCAAAACCAACGGACAACATGCGACCAATTCGAAGCACAATCATAATAATCAGGGTTGGGGCCATGCCGGGGAATGTGACAAACCGGATTTCTTGCAGCTTGTTGCCGCCATCTACTTTGATGGCTTCGTATAAGATTGGCGAGATGCCCATGATGGCGGCGAAATAGACAATGGAACTGTAACCAGCCTCTTTCCAGATGCCGGTGAGAATGAACATAGGCCGGAAATAATCCGCGTTTTGCACAATCCTGGTTGTTTCATCAATCACGCCCAGGTCCATTAACGTTTGGGCGAGCACGCCGGTGCTAATTTCGCCGTTGTACAGCAATGTCAGAACTAGCCCTGTGATGGTCACTTCGGAAAGAAAGTGAGGTAGGTAGGACAAGGTTTGAGTAACACCGCGATAGAGGTTGCTTTTGATTTCGCTAAAAAAGATGGCGAGTAAGATGGGAATTGGGAACCCGAATATCAGGCCATAAAGACTGATGACGAATGTGTTGCGAAATGCACGCCAGAACTGACCTGCAAATGTGCCGTTTACCAGTGAAACGTAGTTCGCAAACCCGACGAAGTCACTTTCCATCACACCCAGGTTTGGTTGGAAGTTTTTGAAGGCGATTAGCAGTCCAGCCAATGGTTTATAGAACCACAGTCCATACCAGGCCACGATGGGTAGCAGCAATAAATAGAGCCGGTAATCCTTTTTGATAATCAGGAGGCTCTTTAGAAATTTGTTTTGCTCTGCGTCGTTGTGAACGTTGTACATGCTTTGAGTCATACAATTATCTCCTTGGTGTTCTATTCCCAAGTGATGTGGGATTTCCCGGAAGCGATTGGAAAGCGAATAAGATTGATTGCGGGATTAGACTGTGCAGTCAGGGGCTGATTGTTGCATTGGAGGTTGGCAACGGCCGTTTCTCCCCCCAAACTCACCCACGTCTCCCGCTTACTCTCCACCACACACTGCCCTGCCGTTACCGAAATCTCAACGGGTGTAGAGGCCATGCATTGCAGTTCGCCGTTAAGCCACAAGTTCGTCATGCCACCCGCCCAGAACTCACCAGTCGCCAAGTTAGCAACCACCCAATCTGCATCGGTTGAAAGTTGGCCGGGAATGACGAGACGAGAACGGCCGTTTCCAAATCCAGCAATTCGCGTCTGACCATCTCGGGTGACTTTTACGGCCGTTCCACCCAAACAATCTACTTTCACAACCTCAGCCACAGCCGCGCCCGAGTCAGCCAAATCAATCGCCACTAGAAAACGTGTGTCTGCACAAGGTTTCTCGAGAGAAAGCACCAGCGTGTGCTGCGTGCGCCGAATAATCCAGTCAGGCTTGGCCGATGTTGGATTGGCGGTGATTTCAACTTCACGCGTTTTGTGGGTGACGGCTTCGGGTAAAACGGCCGTTACCACCATCTGCGTTTCGCCTGCATTGATTGTGAATTGATTAACATGCGTTTGCTCTGATGGATAATCAGCCTGCAACATCCATTCGTAATTGTGCGCCGCACCAGATTGCAGATCGTCACAAATCAGCAATAAATCATCCCCCACCATCGCCATTTGACGTTTAAATTGGGAAAGCTGGAAATCTGGATGATATGAACCAGCCGCTTCACCACAGACATAGGTCAAACCATTAGCAGCAAACCACTCTTGCAAACGGCCGCCCCAGGCGGGGTCTAAATTGGCGAATGTGTTGTAGCCATCTTCGCTGTACTGGCCTTTGCCATCAACCAGCATCGTGCTGTGGTTGTGGGTCTTCTTGTCTTTGCTGTAGCCCGGATCAACGGACAAATAGTCGTTGCCGCGAATCAGGATGAAGCTGTTTTCATCAGGGTGTTCGTGACTGGCCTTGATCGTGTCCCAACCATTTTTGCGGTCGATTGCCTGACCGAGATGCCAGCCACGTGCGCCGTTGGGCGTGCCACATTTGAACGCCAGATAGGTGGCATCTTCATTCCAACTGCTGCGGGTGGTGAGCAGGCCCATGTCGGGGAAAACGGCCGTTTTCTCCATCTCCAGTAACGGCTTCATCTCAACCGACGGGTCATACCACACAAAATCGAGCCATGCTTCCGGCAGCAGCCCTGGCTTTACTAACCCTTCGCGCCCTTCACGTTCCCATTCGCCCGATTCTTCAAAATAGTTGGCTAACCACTGCGCTTCGCCAATGCGATACAGGCTGGCGAGGCGATACAAAATCATGCGTGAATTCGAGCTGCGCCGGTCGTGGCAGTCGCCAAAATTAGCCGTGTCCACCAAGTTTGGACCGCTCAAATGCAGCCGATGATGGAATGAATTTCGTAAAAATTCAGAATCGTGAAGGTCAATACCTCGTTCTTCTTGAATCAGATGCGCCGAAATCAACAGCCATGGATAGCCATAGCGCCAATAAACGACACCTTCATAATCCGAGCCATCTTCAGGAAACAGCGGCAGTACAATTTTGAAATTTTCAACAGCCCGATCCATCCATGCTTTTGCTTCTGGATGCTCGTTCATCAATGCGCCAGCGGCTGTTGCCAACCCACCGTAGCAAATCCAGTTATGGTTTTGCCAGTAAGCCGATGACCACCACTTCCCTTCCGTTTCCAGTGCAAAATCGTAGAGACGCCTACCTTGCAAAATGAGCTTGTCGCGCAATGCGGTGCGTTCGTCCTCAGGCAATTTGTCTCCCACCCAGTTGTACGCCAGGCTCAGGCCAAACAGCAGCCAGGCCGCATCCAAATCATGATCAGGCATCCGCGCCAAACCCCAGTGCGGATAACCAATGCCGACCTTTATCCATTTGCGCAGCGGTTCGATATAAGATGCATCACCAGTGAGCAGGTTAGCGAGGGCCATGTTTGCCGCCGCCATGCCAATGTAGGTGATGGAGTCACGTGGATGCTCGGGAGGTGGCAAATAGCTGTCGTAAGATTTGGCCTGTTTCAGCAGGCGAGACATTTGGTCGGAGTGGGATGTTTGGCTAAGTTCTTGCCATTCTTTCAGAGAATGGGCTTTTAAAAACAAATAGTTTGTCATTTTATTTTTGTGTAATGGTGGATTGATACCGTTGGGATGTGCCAATGGTACGGCCAATAAAAACGTGTCGCTGTCGCTGCGGGGTGCGAGTTGTGCCGGGAGCCATGCCAATGAGTAAGGTAAACGGCCGTTCCCCACTAAGCGTCAGTCGATATAAATCTGAGTCACAATAAATATCAAAAGCAACCAGTCCATTGACCTGCTTTTGCGCATGGAGTTCAATAAATGCCGCTGCGCCCTCCTGTGAAAACGCTTCTGTCACCGGCTGCAAATCATTTGGCATCATAAAATCGCCATCAAGATGAAACACCCAGTCAAATGTGTGCGGCTTGTCTGATGTCACCACCAGGTCATCAACTAGCATGTCATCATTGATTTCGATAGTACGCTGCATGTTAACGCCGGGATATGCCTCGGGGGCAGCAATGGAAAGCGTATGGCCGTTCCAACCAACCAACTCACCCCCGCAATTTGCATGAGATTGCTCATCCACAACCAGCGTGTTGTGTGCGTAGCTTTGTGGATACCACGCTTTCCGAGCTGGCAAACCGTACAGCGGACTGCCCGCATCGCGTGAAAACGGCCAAACGGTCAAACCCAGCCGATCATATTGGTGATGATGTCCGCGATAAGGGCCAAACGAGACCATTGCCGCCAGCTTTTTGCGTGAACGCAGCACGGCAATGCCAGATTCTTTGAGTAAGGTGTGCAATGGGGTTGTGAAAACAGCACCTTCGACTTCGCTCAGCACAGGCGTTTCCACCCCATCTAACCCAAACATGAGCGCCGCCCAGTTGTCACGCAGCACGCCAGCCCGCTGGTAAGCTGCACACAGTGTCCAAGCAAAAAGCGGGTCTGGCTGATGCGCGTGGAGGAGTTCAAACGCCTGATAAATTTCAGGGTCATAGATACTGTCTTGCCAATAAGAGCCTTCTGCAATGTCAGGAATTGAGCCATCCGGCCATGCTAAATTGGCAAATGCACGTCCCATGCTGTCCAGCGATTGGCCTTGCGCAGCCGTTTCCGCATAAAGGTCGATGCCATTCGTCTTGGCAGCTTCTGCCAAAATCAGGTTCGCCAGCAGCACAAAGTTATGATAGTAGGGCGTCCCTTCGAATTCGAGGCCATCCGCCAAAATTGCTTTGTCTAAATGAGCGATAAATCCGGCAGGCGGTTGAATCGCGCGGTCAATCAACGATGGGTCATTGAGCGTAAAGCCGATGCAGCCAATGATCACATTCAGCCACGCCATGTAGTTGTGGTGGATGAAATCTTGGGCAATCAGTTTGTCTTGGGCGGTGATCATAACGGCCGTTAACGGCCCCAATAAATCATCCTGCAACCGGGTTCGCTCTGTGTCAGAGAGGCTGCCGGCAACTAAATCGTAGGCATGAATGACTGGTACAGCCCACAGTGCTTCGGTAAGTGCCTGATTAAAGGCGTGGCCTTTCAGCATCCACGGTTCGGCGTCAGATGTGCCGTCGAACTGGGTGTAGAAGTTGGCGTATTGGTTGAGGATGGAAACGGCCGTTTGTCGCCCGTCTTCCATCCCCAACACAACAAAAGCCAACGCCGCTTCCCGCGCAAAATCTGCAATTTCACGATGTCGCCACACGCGCCACGCCGCATCAAACTTCTCGCCTGTGCAAACGTGTCCCGCAGGGCAAACATGCTGGTCTGGCAAATTGCCATCATACGTCAACGGCTGCCAATGTTCTGGGCAGATGTAGTTGTGAATCCAACCACCCGCTTCTTCAGGAATCTGCCCAGGATGCCGCTGCCACGCCACAATCCGACGCTGCACAGCTTGCCAACCAACGTTGGCCCACTGTGTTGATTCGATTTTCTGTTTGGCCTGTTCAATTGTGACCGCAGAAAATAGTTGCATGATGTTTCTCAAGACCTGACAGGTTTCGGAAAACCTGTCAGGTCTAAATGGTTACGCGAAGTACAACCCGCCATTAATTTCCATCAGCTCACCTGTAATAAATGAGCCTAAATCTGAAATCAGATACAAAGCCGCTTGTGCCACATCCATTGGATGGCCACCCCGCTTCAGAGGTGTTTTTCCTATAATTGCTTCTTGCACGCTTTCGGGGGTGAATGTGTTGTGGAAAGTCGTGTTGGCAATGAAACCTGGAGCCAGAGCATTAACTGTAATGCCACGCCCGCCAAGTTCTTTGGCCATGCCGCGTGTGAAACCAATAACGG
>QQUD01000082.1 GCA_008501785.1 Chloroflexota bacterium | reverse complement strand
GTTAATGCATCCGATTCATATGCAAGGAGGTGGACACCTTGGGTGAGCAGTCGCTCCACAGGGAATATCTCAGACAATGCCTTGAAAAATGCATTTTGTGCCATGATGAACTCCTTCGGGAAAGTCAGGTTGTCGTTAGTCAAGTAGTCTAGTACTGAAACCAACATCTTTTGTCGGGTAAAATGTTTGCGAATGGTTTCAGTTTAAGTGTTCCGGCGCAATGTGCTATCCGGCAATATTTGTTGGTCGGAACACTAGTAGTTGGGTTGGTTGTTTGGTAATTATAGGGAATTAATACAAAGGTACAAAGTGACAAAGAAACAGAGAAAAGTTGATTGTGAATGTTATTCCTCTTTGAACCTTTCGTTCCTTCGTATCTTTGTATTAAAATCCTTAACAAAAGATTACTTCAGGAGAAAAACTCTACAGGTGTAAGATTACCTTAATAACTTTGCGGTACAAACTGTCCAGGGAGACTGTATGAGCAATAATTTTGATGAACATGGTGACATTTTAGTAGTCGATGATGAAGCTTCTGTTGTGGAAGTGGTGAGTCTATATTTAAAGCGGGATGGGTTCCAGGTACGAGTGGCGCGAGACGGCCGTCAGGCACTCACGTCTATAAGCGAGGAGAAGCCAGCACTGGTGGTGTTAGATTTGATGCTGCCAGAGGTTGATGGGCTGGAAATCATGCGGCGGTTGCGGTCTGTAGGGTCTGATGTGCCGGTGATTATGCTCACAGCACGCCGCCAGGAAACAGACCGCATTTACGGGCTAGAGCTGGGTGCTGATGATTATGTGGTAAAACCATTTTCACCAGCAGAATTAGTGTCTCGTGTGAAAGCTGTGATGCGACGTACGTATGGCAGCGGGGCAGGAAGTGGCGAACGGCCGTTACAATTCGGCACCCTCTCTATCGACCCCAAAACCCGCATTGTCATCTCACATGGCAACACAATCGATTTAACAGCCACCGAGTTTAACCTGCTCTGGTTTTTAGCCAATCATCCCCGACAGGTATTTAAGCGTGATCAACTGCTAGAAAATGTGTGGGGATTTTCTGAATATGTTGACCCCAGCACCGTAACAGTTCATATTCGGCGGCTGCGCGAAAAAATAGAAACTGATCCCAGTAAACCAGACTATTTAATGACGGTGTGGGGTGTGGGATACAAATTTGAACCCTATGAAGGTGAATAATAATGGAAACGGCCGTTTTACAACCCAACAATACTCGTAGCAGCCCCCTACCCTGGCGCACCTTCGCCCTAGGCATTGCCTTTGCCCTTATCGTTGCTGTGCTGCTGATGCGTCTGTTGATGCAAGCCCCAACGTCAGACATCACCACGCTCGTTTCTACTTTATCAATTACATCGATACTGTCATTGGCCCTAGGTTATGTGCTTTATCGTGGGGGTTGGTCACGCTCGCCATCGCTGGGGCGCACGCTAATTTTCACCTATGCATGGTCAGCCATCCTGATTTTGATCAATGTGTGGATCATGCTGTCGCAAATGTATTTCAGCGAGCATGATTTGGTATTGAGCGGGGTCCTGCTGCTGTTTGCCGTCATTATATCCACAACCTTTGGCGTGTTTGTCGCGGCCAGCGTGTCCGATGGCATGAAACAACTCACTTATTGCACCGATCAAATTGCGCAGGGGAACTTTGATGCGCGTGTCACCATTTCTGGTAAAGATGAGGTAGCTCAGGTTGGTATAGCGTTTAATGACATGGCAAATCAACTGCAAGAAGCGGCCGAACAGCGCGAAGAACTAGACCGGCTGCGGCAAGATTTGATTGCATGGACATCACACGATTTGCGCACGCCGCTTACTAGTATCCGAGCCATGATTGAAGCCTTATACGATGGCGTCGTCGATGAACCAGACACTGTGCAGCGCTATTACCGTACCATTCGCGCCGACATTATTGCCCTCAACAGCCTGATTGATGATTTATTTGAACTAGCACAACTTGATGCGGGTGGTTTAAAAATGGAGATGTCTTTCCATTCGCTGAGCGATATTGTGTCAGATACGTTGGAAAGTTTTCAACTAATAGCAAAAAAGCGCGGCATCAACTTGCAAGGTGAAGTGGGTAAAGATTTAGACCCTGTGTGGCTCAATGCACCGAAGATTGGGCGCGTGGTCACAAATTTATTGAGTAATGCCATGCGCTATACCTCTGAGAACAGCGATGTGCTGGTGAAAGCGTGGCGCAGCGGTGAAGGCGTGTTTGTAACGGTGCAGGACGGGGGCTCCGGTTTTGATGAAAAGGATTTGCCCCGTGTCTTTGAGCAATTTTACCGGGGTGAAGAGGCACGCAGCCGTGCAACAGGTGGCGCGGGCTTAGGTCTGGCGATTGCGCGAGGCGTCGTTGATGCCCATAACGGCCGTATTTGGGCCGAAAATGTGCCGAGTGGTGGCGCGTTGGTTGGGTTCATGCTGCCGGTTTCCTCATAATTGGCTCATGTTGTGTAACGGCCGTTACGTAAGCAATTTTCGAAACCTGTTATCATGCGGCCATGATCAAGTTACAGGTATACACTTCAGCAGATTGTTGGACATGTGAGGAGACTGAGCGCATTGTAACGGATGTGGTGGCTCATTTTCCAGATGTAGAAGTAGCGGTATTGGATATGATGTCGGCCGAAAAGCCGGATGATGTGTTTGCTGTCCCAACCTATCTGATAAACGGCCGTATTGTGTCACTGGGCAATCCGACGCGTGAGGAACTAACGCAAAAGCTGATGTCGGTGCAGAATGGTGTGGTGGGGTAAGAAACGGCCGTTTAAATGCATCATATAAAACAAGGTGCGACGCACTTTCTGAAGTGCGTCGCACCTAAAGACACTCAAAAGGTTGGACACAGATTTATATGGAGCGAACAAGCGCAAAAAAAGTTGATTATCTTTCCAGTATTCAAGTGTTTCGGGACTTAAGCCCCAATGAATTAGCCGAAATGGATAGGCAAATTACGATGTCGACCTGCCAGTCAGGGCGCATTTTTTATATGCCAAACGACAGTGGTGAAGTACTATTTTTGCTGAAGCGTGGCCGCGTGCAACTGTATCGTATTGCACCAAATGGCAAAAAGCTGATTGTATCTACCCTCGGTCCCGGCGCGATTTTTGGTGAAATGTCGCTGGTGGGGCAAGGGATGCACAATACGTTTGCTGAAGCTGTTGATGAATGTGTTTTGTGTGTTATGAGCCGGTCTGACGTAGAGCGATTGATGCGGGAGAAGCCTGACGTGGCGTTTCGATTTGTCCAGGCGCTAGGTTCGCGCTTAACAGAGCTAGAAACGCAATTAGAAGATATTGCATTTAAAAGCATTCCCTCCCGGTTAGCCGGGTTGTTGATTGAAATCAATCACAAACAAGGGAATTTGCATCTCGTTAAAGGATACACACATCAAGATTTTAGCGAGATGTTAGGCACGTATCGGGAAACTGTCACGCAAACCCTAAACGATTTTAAAACAGACGGCCTGATCGAAATCGGCCGTAAAAAAGTCCAACTATTAGATTTACAGAAATTAAACAACTTAGCTGAAGAATAAAGAAACTCCCTGTTAATGTTCTGTTTCAATATACAAGTCCTCTAAGAAATCCCCACACTTTTGCAGATCGCAGGGATTTCTCTTCGAAGAGCCTGCCCTGAGCGCAGCCGAACGGGTGGAAATGACATGCGTTGTTTACATTTCTTCGCGGTAGGTGAAGTTGTGCTTTTTGCGAGCGACCAGGACAGCGCGGCGTAATATTTCATGTACATCGGCCGGGTTTTTAATGTTTTTTAGGTAAAAGATAGGGTTGCTCGAATCATGACTGCGAACGGTGATGTCACCAACGTTAATCAGCCGCTCTCCAAAAGATTGACTATGTGCCATATCTTGAATGCGAATCAGCTCGATATTTTCTGTGACTTTACCAAACAGCCCTTGGGTAATTAGAATGCGTTCATCGGTAATTCTGTAGTGGAGGGTGATTGAGAGAAACGGCCGTCCTTCCCACAACAAATCTTCATCTTCATCATTCAAATCTTGTTCAAGTTGAGAAAGCTGTTCGGTTTTCAGTGAATTGCCCATCACTTCATCTAATTCTAATAATGACGCTTCTGTTACCAAATCAACCAGCGATTCAATGGTTTCTTTTTCTAATGCGGAAATATCTAAATCGGTTTGGGCGATTGATTGCCAAACACGGGACTTTATGCGGGCATGTGCCTCAGTAATCGACATGAAGACTCCTTCCTGTAATCAATTCAGGTGCAACGCACTTTTCAGCAAGTATGTTTGAAAAATACTTTGGAAAAAGTGCGTTGTACCTTTTTTTATTAATACAAAACTAACAGAAAGTTTGTAGCATATGCATGGCTGGGTTGTCAAATAGTGAAACGGCCGTTAAAATCGCACGTTCGTAAAAATACGAAACAAACTACCTGGGTAGGTTAGAGACATGCCAATTTATTCATACAGATGTAACGATTGTGGACACGAATTTGATATTCGACAACGGATGAGTGAGGACACGCTAACAGTTTGTCCAAGTTGCGACGGAGAGATTCGTCGGGTTGTCACCTCAGTGGGTGTTGTGTTCAAAGGCAGCGGGTTTTACGTTACCGACAATCGCAACGGGAAATCTGGTAAGAAAGACAACAAAAAGAAAGAAAAGAAAACAACAGAAGCATCTACAAATTCAAAAAAATCAGATAACACAACAAAAACAAAAGAAAAAGCTAAAACAACATCATAAACACGTTGTTTAGAAACTAGTGTTCCGACCAACAAATATTGCCGGATAGCACATTGCGCCGGAACACTTAAACTGAAACCATTCGCAAACATTTTACCCGACAAAAGATGTTGGTTTCAGTACTAGGTTTTAAGAAAAATCCAGTTTCTGTTTTTAAATTACAAAAAAAGCCTGCTGTAAAAGCAGGCTTTTTATTGACATGAATAATTTTTATTGATTAAGCGTTAAACCTGAAAACCACCCGTCGCATTGATTACCTTTTGGCTAAAGTTATTTACATAACCATTCAGCTTGTCAATTAGCATCTCCCACTCTTCACTTTTCATAGCTGTTTTCATTTCGCTAATCGACTGCGTAATCCCGCTGGCCATCTTTTGTTCACACTCACCAAACTGCGTAAACCACACTTGAATTTCAATAATACCCAACTTATTTAAGCCAGGGATAAATTCATGAACGAGAAACTCAAAGTATTCAGAATCTTTTTCGGGACGGATGTCCCATCGCATAATTAGTTTTGCGGGCATAGTTCCCCACTTCTTGGAATTCTACGAATTCCTGTAATTCTTCGAATTCCTTGTTATATTTTTGGTGTTAGGATAACGGTTTCTGTTTCCTCTGGCAAGTTAGAATATGAAATCTTCAGACTATTCTCTTCTGTTGGCTCTGAAACACCCATTTCTTTTAAAAATCTATCAACGGTTTCCAAATCCAACTTTAAACCAGGGAGTTGGTAATGCATGGGTATCACAATGTTTGGCTCAAGCATAGAAACCAATTCAGCTGCTTGAGCAGCATTTAATGAACTACCACCACCAACTGGCACAAGCAAAATATTAACTTGTTCCAGGGCGTCTATTTGGGTTTGTGTAGGTACTTTTTTCATGTCACCCAAATGAGCAACTGTAAGCCCGCCATAATCAAACATATAAAGTACATTTTGATTTGACTCGATAGTAAAATTGGTTTTTATGCCAGTGATAAAAACGCTGCCAATTTCATATTCACCAGGTCCATTTAAAGTATGTTCCCATCCGGACACATTTTTCACACTATTATGTCCCGGTGCATCATGACTAACAGTAACAACATCCGATTTTAATTTGAGCAGAGGTAACCCCAGCTTCCCATTATACGGGTCTGTGATCACGGTAGCGTGTTTACGTTCTGTAATGCGAAAGCAACTTAATCCATACCAAATAATTTCCATAGTTTTCTCCTTGCGAATAGGTATTATACCTGAGATTTATATAATCAAATAGTATATGAATCACGAATAAGATGAATAGGCAAATGGGACGAATGGAAAAGAAAACATTCATGTTATTCGTTAATTCGTGTCATTCGTGATAAAAGATTGCAAGATGAATATTCAAGATTTTCAGCGGTTGGAAATGAATGGAGGGAATGTTGAGGAAGGTGAAGACGTGTGGCGATTTGAATTGCCGCCAGTTTCCAGTGGGTATGGCGATGCGCAGGTGCATGATTACGGCCGTTTCCCTCTCCGCCGCCATACATTTCCCTGGTCATCTGGAACACGTCTGACACTTGAAGCCAGATTTTCTCATGATCACACAGGCCTGCTTGGAACCGCAGGCTTTGGCTTTTGGAATGCACCATTTGCAGACCCTTCTTTAAAATGGCCTGCATTGCCCCAAGCCACATGGTTTTTCTTTGCCTCAAAACCAAATGATTTGCCATTGGCTGCCACCGGGCCTGGACGCGGTTGGTTTGCGGCTACATTGGATGCAACAACCCCACAAGCATTGGCCTGGGCACCGGCTGCGCCGGTTGTGCTTTTTTTGAACCAGTTCCCCGGCATTCGCCAGCGTTTATGGCCGAAAGTCCAGCAATCATTGGGTATTTCTTTTACCCAGCTTGACGTGGATTTGCAAGCATGGCAGCGTTATGAATTGGTATGGCAAAAAACAGGCTGCCGCTTCACGGTTAACGGAAACACCGTTCTAGACACACCATTTAGCCCACGCGGTCCATTGGGATTTGTTTGCTGGATTGATAATCAGTTTATGGTGGTAAAGGCAAACGGCCGTTTCCGCTGGGGCACATTAACAACAACCAAAACCCAATGGATGGAAATCAAAAATCTATCCATCGAATCTGCAAATTGACTTTGACATCGGCCCATCATGATGATATACTTTGCCGCTGTTGAGCAAGTTGTTCTGAAAGAACAACAAAGTCCCTTCCGAGGGACAACCCTCCTGAGGGATGGAGGGATGGCAGAGTGGACGATTGCGACGGTCTTGAAAACCGTAGTAGGTGCAAGCCTACCGAGGGTTCGAATCCCTCTCCCTCCGTATAGAATCATTTAAGTAGAAATGGTTCTCGTGGTCGTCACAGGCCACATTTACAACAGAGTTTGGCATTCGTTGGATATCATGGGGAGGTGCCAGAGTGGACGATTGGGGCCGCCTGCTAAGCGGTTAACGGTTTAAAGCCGTTCAAGGGTTCGAATCCCTTCCTCCCCGCTCCTTGATACCAGCCCAGCCAGACAAGTTACGCGCCCTTAGCTCAGTGGATTAGAGCGACTGGCTACGAACCAGTAGGTCGGGAGTTCGACTCTCTCAGGGCGTACTACAAAAGCCATCTGATTTCAGGTGGCTTTTTTCTTATGTACAGTGCTATTTTTCTATTACTTTCTTTAATTGCTCTGCCATAAAGAGGCGCCAGATAGACTCCATAAAATAAGCATCGATAAAGAGTGCTGGGATTTCTACACTCTCCTCTTTTTTCTCTTCCAATTCACTACTTTTCTTAACGTCTCCAACTTTTTCCATAGTCAGATATTGCTGCAATTCTGCATAATGACCCCCACCCCCTGCTTCGCCTAAATTGCCTCCCACAATATGCATCAGTTCATGAAAAATCGTGGTTGCAATGTCTATTGGTGAAATAAGATTTGCTTTTAGTTCTTCCTCACCATCATCTATAACCGTCGTTGTTTCGCTTAAATTTACGGAAAGGGTGTAATTCTTGCCATCTGATAAATTGGGGGGTTTTTTTGCATCCATCACGTCTGCAGGCGTCTCTTTATTATCAGGCGTGCCACCAGAAGCACCGCCCGGTCCTGATTGATCAAAGAAAATATCAAGCTGCCTACCCCTGATTATTTCCACAATTTTAAGAATGGCGTTCTTTAAAAACGCCAAAACATTCTCATTAATTTCGATCTCTTCAATTTGCGTATTAATATCAACATTTTCTTCTAAATTGCGTTCTTGATTAATTGCGTCAATAAAGTGGTTTTTGATATCAGCCATATTGCTTTGAGCAAAACCGATCACGTCCTTCAAAATATTTTCAGCGCTGCACAGCCCAATTGCCAATTTTAATCCTGCAGCAACGGCTGTACTCCCCTCTTCTGTGACCCTATTCGAATAAAATGCTTTTACAAAGTCGAAATCAACTGACTTTAATGGGGATTCTTTTTCATCTCGCCCTCCGCGAAACAAAGATTTATAGATTTTCCATAAGCTTCCCTGATACTTTTTTTGCTCTTCGGGGGTCCATGGTTTATAAGGATTTTTTTCGTGGATTAAGGTGACGATTGCCCTAATATCCATACCAACTTTTTTTTCTGGGTCTTTTACTTCTTCTCCATAAATCAATCTTACCAGCTCTACCGCCATTTTCTCTTCATTTCCAATGACTTCCTTTATCTTAAAATGGGTCAGGAGTTCGTATACTTCATTTGGCGGTTTCCTTTGTATCACAGGGGGGGAAATGTTTTGTACCTTAACCAGCGGTTTTCCCACTGATCTGGCTAGTGGTTTGGTTTGAATCAATTGATCATTGGATTGTCCGGTGGCCTGACCTTGAATGGCCGGAGCGAACAGCTGTGTGATGGCTTGATTACCCATTGATTGCTGCAACTGCCGCATAACACTTGGCGTAAGAAAATGCGGATCAATTTCATTTGGTACCACCACTGGCGCTTGTGTGTCTTTGCGCTGTACCAACATGACTGGTTTATCCGCATTGGATTTTTGTATCCGTCGTTTTAATTTATCTGTGTCTTTATGCGATTTGGGATGTTTCTTAGGCATAGCCATCTCCTTTCGGTTAACAGTATAAATCCTCAACCTACTCATATCAAATGAAATATATTTCACAATCCAGAATGGGTTGCGTTGCTATCAAGCTCCTTGATGTCGGCGCGGGTGATGCGAAAAGCAGCTTCAACGGTTTCATCTGGCATCAAGACATCGGCCATC
>QQUD01000099.1 GCA_008501785.1 Chloroflexota bacterium | reverse complement strand
GCAGCTATTTGCTGCTCTCGTCGTTTGCGTTTGATAGCACGGTGGCGGGGATCTTTTGGACGCTGCTGCAAGGTGGCAAACTGGTTTTGCCAGCCCCTGGTGACGAAAAAGATGTGGCGCAGTTGGCAAAACTGGTTGAAAAAGAACAGGTCTCACATACGCTGGCGCTGCCTTCGCTGTATCGGCTGCTGCTGGCATATGCACCCGCCGGGCGCTTGGACAGCTTGCGCGTAGCGATTGTGGCGGGTGAAGCGTGTCCACCTGATTTGAGTGTGGAGCATTACGGCCGTTTACCCCACGCCGCCCTTGTCAACGAATATGGCCCTACCGACGCCACCGTTTGGTGTACGTCTTACCATTTTCCGCGGGTGATGGACGGAACGGCCACTTCGGCGGCGCTCAGTGCAGGCTTACATGCCAACCATCTCGAAACAGCACTCAATCAACTGGTGCAGCATCATGCGGCTTTGCGGATGGTTTTCCACCGGACGGTAATGGGGTGGAGTGTGGGGGTGGAAACGGCCGTTTCTGCTCAACTGCAACGAATATCTCTCGCACAACAGCTGCCGGCAGAGCAAGATACCGCAATGATGGAAAAAGCCACCCAACTGCAAAATACTTTTGATTTGGCAGCATCCCCGCTGCTGCGGGCTGCGTTGTTTGATTTAGGGCCATCCCGTCCCCCACGCTTACTGCTGATTGTTCACCATCTTGTTGTGGATGCGGTTTCGTGGCGTATTTTGTTGGCAGATTTGGAACACGCTTACCAACAAGTTGTTATTGGTCAACCCGTTGAGCTGCCCAAACCGCTAACAAGTTTGGCACAATGGTCGCAGCATTTATCAAAATTTGCTCAAGACCGACAATTTCAACAAGAACGTGACTACTGGTTGCAAACCGCACCATCTACGATGACATTTCTGTCCGCTGGAAATAGCAAGATTGAAAATACTGAAGCAAATGCAGCCTTTGTAACGGCCGAATTGGATGCGGTTTACACAAACGCGCTGCTGCGTGAAATGCATCAAGCGTATCACACCAAAATTGATGATGTGCTGCTCACGGCGCTGTTGCACACCACGCACGAATGGACCGGACGGCGTGATTTGTTGCTTTCTTTGGAACGACATGGCCGCGAGGAAGTTGATTCGCAGCTTGATGTTTCGCAGACGGTTGGCTGGTTCACGTCGCTGTTTCCAACCACACTGACTTTGGCCGAATCCGACGACTTGGGTGATTCTTTGCAGCAGGTGAAATCACACTTGCATAGCATTCCGCAGCAGGGTATTGGTTATGGTGTGTTGCGTTATTTGGCAGATGACGAGACACGGCAGCAGTTGGCCGCATTGCCACAGCCTGAAATTTTGTTCAACTATTTAGGTCAGGTGGACAGCTTAGGGGCTGGCTCGTTGTTCCGACCCATCCATGCAGATGTGGGACCGGGTTATGGGTTGGAAAATCGGCGGGCACATGTTTTGGATGTGAATGCGCGGGTGGAAAACGGCCGTTTCCCCAATCCCCAATCCCCTCCTCCCCGGCAGCAGCATGGAATCCCGCCTGCTGGATATGTGGCGTGACGTGCTGGGCCGAAACAGCTTTGATGTGGATGATGACTTTTTTGAACTGGGGGGCACTTCCTTGCAGGCGATGCAGGTGGTGACACAAATTGAGCAAGATTTTGGGGCACGGTTGCCGATGACCAGCTTTTTGCATGAGGCAACGGTGGCGCATTTGGCAACCGAAGTTGGGCAATTTGTAGATGCGCGGGCATGGCCGCTGGTGGTAGACATTCAGCCGCATGGTGATCGGACGCCGTTTTTCTGTGTACATGGGTTGACTGGGGACGTGCTGTGGTTCCGCGAATTGGGCGCGTATTTGGCCCCTGACCAACCGTTTTACGGATTGCAGGCGCAGGGATTAGATGGCATTCAGCCTGGTGTTGATGATTTGTACGCAATGGCGGCGCTGTACATTGACGCGATGCGCACACGTCAGCCAGAAGGTCCGTATTATTTGGGCGGGGCTAGCTTTGGCGGCACGGTGGCGTTGGAAATGGCGCAGCAGCTGCGGTCACAGGGCGAAGAAGTGGCGCTGCTGGTGATGTTTGATCATGTGCCGGGTGGTGATCAGGTTGATGTGGGGCCGTGGGCGAGTGGTGCGGCAAGCGGCAAGCCGTTTGCGGAATGCGCCTTACTGGTTATCCAGCTTTTTAGAACTGGGTCCAGAGCGGATTATGCTGCGGGTGCGGCGCAAGGCTCGCGTGGCTATGAAAGGTGTGGCGCAGCGGGTTGGGTTGGCAGCTGGTGGCGGTGTTGATTCGTCTGACGTGATTGATTATGCGGAACAGTTGTCAGCACATCGGCAGCAGTTGATTGAAGCGCATTCACGGGCAATTTTGTCGTATCGACCCAGTCGTTATGAAGGGCGCATGGTGTTGTTTAAGGCGCAAGCACAGCCGCTGCTGCACCAGATTGGTGGGGAAGTGGCGTGGCGCGAGATGGGTGGCAAGGGTGATGGCATCATTGTGGTGCCTGGTTCGCATGAAGGGATGTTCCAACCGCCGCGTGTGAAGATGTTGGCGGCGGTGCTGCGGCAAGAGCTGGCGACAGCAAGGGGGATGTGACGGTGGCACATATTGTTTTTATGACGTATGGCATTACCAGTTATTTGAATACGAGTTTTGCGGTGGCGGCGGGGCTGCGGGCGCGTGGGCATCGGGTGACGTATGTGAGCAGTTTGGATGTGGAAACGGCCGTTACCACTCAAGGCTTCAACTTCATGCTGTTAGCCGACGAGGCGCGCATTCGGCAAGACCCTGAGCGATTGCAGTTGGAACGTTTACCGGGACGACAGCGTTACCAGCAGCGGGATGCGCTGATTCGTGTGGGTCAGCGGCAGCGGGATTATTATTTGGAAAGTGATGAATGGTCGCGGATGCTGGAAGTATTGCAGCCGGATGTGTTGTGTATTGATGAAGAATTGCCTGAGGCAATTATCCGCCTCTCTTCGCATAGTATTCCGATGCTGCTGGTGCAATACATTGGTGATACGCGCTATCGGCCTGGTTTGCCGCCAGCCAGCAGCCACCTGGTTCCAGATGGCAGTTTACAAAGTCGTGTGAAAATTCAGGTTGAATGGCTAAAGCTGTGGGCGAAACGTGGGCTGACGCATTTGCTGGCTCCGTTGTTTTATGCGGGTACAGATCGGCGCTCGATTATTCGGGCGTTGGCAAAGCAGGTTGGGTTTGATTATGGGCGTGCGGCATTTCACCATTGGTTTCCAATGACGTTTCCAGACATTCCAACCCTCATTTTGGCTGCACCGGTGTTTGATTTTGCGCCGCCGCCGCAGGTGGATGGCGCGTATGTGGGGCCGATGGTGTGGTCTGACAGGGTGGATGCGGTGGATGAAGGGACATCAGCGGCAGTAGAGGCGTTTTTGCAGCGGGTGGTGGCGGCGTTTCGGCAGCGGCCTGAGTGGGATTTGGTGTTGGCGAGCGGGGTGGAAACGGCCGTTTCTCACTTCGAACCTATTCCCGAAAACGTGCTGGTGTGTGAGCGTGTGCCGCAGCTACGCTTGCTGGAGCAGGCAGATGTGGTTCTGACACACGGTGGCATTGGCACAATCAACGAATGCATCACGTATGGTGTCCCGATGATTACTTATTCAACTGGCAAAATGGAGCAAAACGGCAGCGCGGCGCGGGTCGAGTTTCATGAAATGGGTTTGCGCAGCGCGATTGATGACACGCCTGCGGAAGCGATTGCAGCCCAAATTGCGCATGTTCTGAGCAATCCACACTATCGCGCCAATGTGACCAAGATGCAGGCACTTTATCAACAATACCATGCAGAAAATCGGGCGGTTGAGCATATTGAAACTGTGCTGCATGAAGATGGGTCTGGTGTGTGATGAGTCGAAGATTTTTAAACGCAGATGGCGCAGATTTGGTGGCAGAAGACGCAGATTTAAGAGAGATTTCAAAAAAACCCTCGAAATCTGCGGATAAATCTGCGTCTTCTGCGTTTCATTCCTCCTTGCCAATCGCAAAATTGTCTCTGGTTGCGGGCATTTTTTTGCTGTTTTGTGCGGGGTTGGCTACTCAGCGATGATACGGGTCTTTGGTATTCGTCTGATGGTCTAACATGGCAGCAGTTGCCTGGAAGTCGGCCTGCCTTGGTTTTGTTGACAACGAATCAAGGTGTGGTGGTTGTATCATTCGGGCTGCCTTTTTGGACGACATCAAAGCTGCATTTGAAAAGAACTCGGCGCTGCTCAATTTGCTGCTCGATCCATTTTTCAAGGAGCAAGTACAGCTAGCAGAAGGTGCGTGGCGGCGGGTGGTGGAAACGGCCGTATCCTTAGGCATCCCAGTTCCGGCCATGTCCAGCGCACTCGTATTTTATGATGGATACAGACGCGAGCGATTGCCAGCCAACCTATTGCAAGCCCAACGAGATTATTTTGGTGCCCACACCTATGAGAGAGTAGACAAGCCACGCGGCGAATTTTTCCATACGAATTGGACTGGTCAGGGTGACGATATAACGGCGACCACCTATGATGCCTGACGTACAACAATAGATCGTAGTTGGAAAACAAAGAGATGTATTCCAGCTACGGTTTTTTGTCTGTTCAATACTGTATTTGACTGTATTTGTCACTATTCAATTGGCGCTTCCATTTGCATTATGGTTTTGTTGGGTGTATTATTTCGTTTGCGAAATATTCTTAAACGAAACAATTTCAATCAGTATCCATTTTTAGCAATCTTGTAGTGAATAAAAATAAGCATGGAGGTTAAATCTGATGACAAAGAAACACATCGGCTTCTTACATCCGGGAGCAATGGGCATATCCCTGGCTGTGACGGCACAGAATACAGGGCATACTGCGTACTGGGCAGCAACAGGTCGTAGTTCTGACACAACCATGCGTGCTGAGAAACACAATCTCCTGAAATTGCAGACAATAGAGGAACTGTGCAATCAGTGCAGTGTGATCATTTGTGTATGCCCACCTCACGCGGCAACAGATGTCGCCAAACAGGTGCTGGATTGCTCATTCAAGGGAATCTATGCGGATGTCAATGCCATTTCTCCACAACGCGTAAGACAGATTGGCGAAATAATGAGTGAAGCCGGTGTCACTTTCGTAGATGGGGGAATAATTGGCGGCCCAGCATGGACGCCGAACACGACCAGGCTCTATCTGTCAGGTCATGCCGCTGACCAAGTAGCAGATTGCTTCAAAGCCGGTCCATTGGTCACTGATGTCATCGGCGACGACATTGGCAAGGCATCTGCATTGAAGATGTGTTATGCGGCCAATACCAAGGGGATGACGGCGCTTTTGTGTGCCATTGTTGCTGCCGCTGACACGATGGGCGTGCGTGAGGAGCTTGAAAACCATTGGTCTCTGCACGGTTCGGAGTTTGCCCAACAGACACAGACCAGAATCCGGCGCGTGACTGCAAAAGCGTGGCGTTTTTCAGGGGAAATGGAGGAAATTGCGGCGACGTTCGCAGCGTCAGGACTTCCTGGCGGCTTCCATTTGGCCGCAAAGGACGTTTATGATCGCATCGCTGGGTTCAAAGGTGCTGATCCTATCCCGCCTGTAGAAGATGTGCTCGATGCATTGCTCAACCCTGATGAATGAACCTGCCATGCAAAACCAAAGTGACAAACAAATTTTATGGCGCTGTTTCCAATATTTACGGCCGTATTCAAAATTAGAAATTAGTATCTACGGCCTGATGATTCTGATCAATCTGATCAACATTCTGTTGCCCCAACTCTTTCGCTGGGCCATCGATGATGGTATTTACGGTGGCAATATGCAGCTGCTGGGGCAGGCTGTTAGTGGATTACTGCTGCTAACCCTGGTCAAAGGAGTCATGAATTACTATCAGGGGGATTGGACAGAAGCTGCTTCTCAAAGCGTTGCGTATGACATTCGTAACGAACTGTTACAAAAACTAGCCTCGCTCTCCTTTTCTTTCCATGATCGCACGGAAGCCGGGCAAATCTTGACCCGCGCCATGCAGGATGTAGAACGCATCCGCTTTTTGACGGGGCGGGCGGTGCTGCGCATCGTTGAAGGGGTGGTGCTGATTTTGTTTACGGCCGTTACCCTGCTCCTCATGAACCCAACCCTGGCCACCCTCATCATCCTGACGCTGCCCCTGCTGCTGCACCGTGCCACCAAATTTGGCAAACAGTTTCGCCCACTTTCATTAGACATTCAAAATCAATTAGGTGCATTGACAACCCAGCTCGAACAAAATTTGCGTGGCGCACGCATCGTAAAAGCGTTTGCACAAGAAAATGCAGAAATCGAGCGCTTCACAGCAGAGAATGAAAAATGGTTTGAACTAGCGGCTAAATCCACCCGAGTACAGGCAGTCCATGCGCCGATGTTGGACATGATTGCTAATTTCGGCACGGTTTTTATCATTTGGTATGGCGGCTGGCTGGTGACACAAGATCAGCTAACCCTGGGTGAGCTGGTGGCTTTTACCACGTATTTAGCCACGCTGGTACGGCCGATTCGTTTGATTGGGCGCATTATTCCCATGTTTGCCATCGCTGCATCTGCCGGGGAGCGTCTTTTTGGTATTTTGGATGCGCCAGTTGAAGTGGCTGATTTGCCCGATGCGACGCCTTTGCCCCGGTTAAACGGCCGTGTTCAGTTCCAAGATGTATCGTTCTCCTACAACAACAATCACGCCGTCTTGCAGCATATCAGCTTGACCGCTGAAGCGGGTCAAATTGTGGCACTGATGGGCGCAACTGGCTCTGGTAAATCCTCCCTCATCAACCTTGTTGCCCGATTTTATGATCCAACTGAAGGGCGTGTCTTGATTGATGGGCACGACACAAACAAACATACACGCCACTCCTTGCGCAGCCAGCTTGGCTTTGTGATGCAAGACACCATTTTGTTTGCCGCCACCATCCGCGAAAACATTACCTTTGGCCGCCCCGACGCCACAGATGCGGAAGTTGTGCAGGCGGCACGGGATGCCCAAGCCCATGATTTTATTATGGCGATGCCGGAAGGGTATGATACATATGTTGGTGAGCGCGGGGTCACGCTTTCAGGGGGACAAAAACAGCGACTGGCGATTGCCCGCGCCCTCATCACCGATCCGCGTATTCTCATTTTGGACGATGCCACTGCCAGTGTGGACACCAATACAGAACACCTCATCCAAAAGGCGCTGGATCGTTTGATGGAAGGGCGCACGACGTTTGTGATTGCACACCGGTTGAGCACGATACAGCGTGCGGATCAAATTTTGCTGTTGGAAAACGGCTGTATTAGCGCACGCGGCACGCATGACGCGTTGATTCACAGCTCACCGCTTTACCAGCAGGTGTATCAGTTACAAATTCAACCAGAGAAGGACTCCATTTATGAGCTTTAGTTTTAATCCCGGCATGGGGCCACGCGGCGCGATTGGGCGCTTTGGGCAGGAAGGAAAAGCCGGCCGTTTCTTCGACAAAAACGTGATTTTAGGGATGCTGGCATTTATACGGCCGTATCGCCGCAAAATGGCCATTGCAGCCGTCCTGATGCTGTTGGTGACTGGCTTCACGCTGCTCACACCCTATCTGATCAAAGTGGCTATCGACGACTATATTGCAGTTGGCAACAATGATGGATTGGCGCGTATTGCTATTGTTACGGCCGTTACCTATCTGTGCCTCTATTTAACGACGATGGGGCAGCAGTACCTCTTAGGATGGACGTCGCAGCGCGTGTTGGCCGATGTGCGCGAAGCAATGATGCGCCATTTGCAAGCGTTGTCCCTCAGCTATCATGATCGCACCATTATTGGCGTCACCGTCTCACGAGTGATCAACGATGTTGCCGTAATCAATGATTTATTAACGCAGGGACTGCTTTCACTGATTGGTGACATCCTTGTTTTAGTGGGCATCATCTTGATTATGCTGACGATGAGTCCACGGCTGGCATTGCTCACGTTCGCCGTCCTGCCATTGATGATGCTGGTGACCTACGTATTTTCTTTGAATGCGAAAGGTGCTTTCCGTCTTACCCGTACACGAGTGGCAGAGTTGGTGGGCAATCTGGCGGAAAACATCAACGGGATTCGCGTCATTCAAGCGTTTGCGCAAGAAGTGGCCGTCGAAACGCAGTTTGATGAAGTGAATAACGCCAACCGCCAGGCCCATATTGAAGCGATGCGCCTCTCCTTTATCTTTTTGCCCACGATTGAATTTTTGGGCGTGTTGGCAACGGCCGTTGTGCTCTATTTTGGTGGGCGAGCAGTCGCCGCTGATGAAGTCACATTGGGTGTGATGGTCGCCTTCATCGCCTATGTGACCCGTTTCTTCCAGCCCATTCAGGAACTTAGCCGAATTTACACAACCATGCAGTCGGCAATGGCCGGCGGCGAACAAGTCTTGCAGCTGCTCAACACCACGCCAGATGTTTTGGATAGGCACGACGCCGACGAAATGCCGCCGATACAGGGGCATATTCAATTGCAGCATGTCACCTTTCACTATGTGGCCGACGGGCAGAAGATTTTGCATGATGTCAGCCTGGAAATTGCCCCTGGTCAAACGGTTGCTTTGGTTGGCCCGACTGGTGCTGGCAAAACAACCATTGCCAATCTGATTCCACGTTTTTATGAAGTGACGAATGGTGCTGTGTGCATTGATGGGATTGATGTGCGCACGGTCTCACAAACGTCTTTGCGCCAGCAGTTTGGCCTCGTTCCGCAAGACCCATTCCTCTTTTCTGGTACGATTGCCGATAATATTCGCTTTGGTCGCCTGGATGCGCCCCTGTCAGATGTGATTGAGGCAGCAAAGCTGGCGAATGCACATAACTTTATTTCTGCGCTGCCGGATGGTTATGAAACGAAGATTTTGGAAGGTGCTGTGAATGTGTCGGTAGGACCGCGGCAGTTATTATGTATTGCGCGGGCCGCTCTGGTCAACCTGCGTCTCCTGATTCTCGATGAAGCAACGGCGAGTGTTGATACAGTGCCCGAGGTGTTGATTCACGAGG
>QQUD01000688.1 GCA_008501785.1 Chloroflexota bacterium | reverse complement strand
CCGCGCCGGGCGGCCACGTAGGGGTTGGCAACATGTTCGCGATATTCGGCTACCAGTTCTGCTTTGCGTGCGTCTGGGTCATCGGCTGCGGCAATTTCGCGGCGGTGGATGATGTTGACCGCGCCATCTGGACCCATGACGGCGATTTCGGCGTTGGGCCATGCGAGATTGAGATCGGCGCGAATGTGTTTGCTGTTCATGACGCAGTACGCCCCGCCGTAAGCTTTGCGAGTGACAACGGTGATCTTAGGAACAGTGGCTTCACAGAAGGCATACAGCAGTTTGGCTCCATGTCGGATGATGCCGCCGTGCTCTTGATCGATTCCTGGTAGGAACCCAGGTACGTCTTCAAACACGATGAGCGGAATGTTGAAACAGTCGCAGAAGCGCACAAAGCGGGCAGCTTTTTCGCTGGCGTTGATGTCGAGTACGCCTGCCAGCACCATGGGTTGGTTGGCAACAATGCCGACGCTGAACCCACCAACTCGTGCATAGCCGACAACGATGTTTTGTGCGTAATGTTCCTGGATTTCGTAGAACTCGCCGTTATCCACAATCATGGTGATGGCTTCTTTGATGTCGTACGGTTTGTTGGGGTTGTCGGGAACCAGGGTGTCGAGGGCTGCTTCGGAGCGGAGTGAATCGTCGTTGGTTGGCTTGAAGGGGGCGTCTTCCATGTTGTTGGATGGCAGGTAGCTCATCAGTTCACGAATGAGGAAGAGGCAGTCGGCTTCGGATTCGGATGACATGTGGGCGACGCCACTGGTGGCGTTGTGGGTCATGGCACCACCGAGTTCTTCGAAGGTGACATCTTCGCCGGTGACGGTTTTGACGACGTCGGGGCCGGTGATGAACATGTGGCTGGTTTTTTCGACCATGAAGATGAAGTCGGTGAGGGCGGGTGAGTAGACAGCTCCACCGGCACATGGTCCCATGATGGCGCTGATTTGCGGAATGACGCCGGAGGCAAGGGTGTTTTGCAGGAAGATGTCGGCGTAGCCGCCGAGGCTGACAACACCTTCTTGGATGCGTGCGCCACCTGAGTCGTTGATACCGATGATGGGTGCGCCGTTGCGCATGGCCATTTCCATGATCTTGACGACTTTTTCGGCATGAACCCCGCTGAGGCTGCCACCAAATACGGTGAAGTCCTGGCTGAAGACGTAGACGAGGCGGTTGTCGATGGTTCCCCAGCCGGTGATGACGCTGTCGCCAGGGTATTGTTGCTGGTCCATGTTGAAGTTGTGTTCGCGATGGACGACGAGGGCGTCGATTTCACGGAAGGAGCCGCGATCTAGCAGCAGGTCGATGCGCTCGCGGGCTGTCATTTTGCCTTTGGTGCGTTGTTTGTGTTTGCGGGCTTCGCCACCACCTTCTAAGGATTGGGCTTTGAGTTGGTGCAGCTTTTCGTATTTTGGGTTCATTTTCCTCCTCACGGGCAATTGAATGGATTTAAAAATTGGTTGGATCGGATTTATAATACGCTTCGTGTATTGCTTTTTTTCTTGCTGAAATAGGCTTGGGCAGACGGCCGTTTTAGCCCCCACCACAACACTATGATCAGCATCAAATAGAACACACCGGTCATTAAAATTTGCTGTAAGCTCACATTTTGGGCAAAGAATATCAGTTGTACGAGTTCAATTAGGGTGTAGGCTGTCAGTAGAAAAGGGAGGGCGCGTTGGGAAAACGGCCGTTTCCTCCACATTGCAACTGCCATCCCCCCGAATACCACTACCCAAACAAGAGCGATACCGATACGAATCCGTGGATCAAGCGTGACGTTTAGCGCCAACATCAGGCGACTCTCTTTTGCGATTGCCAGGGTTCTGCCTGCATTGAATATTCCTAAAAAGAAAACACTCAAAATGATAAGAGTTACGATTCGAGGCCGATGTGGTGGGCGGTGTGGGACGCTCATTGCGGTCCATTTTAGCGGAGAAAGTGGGAATGGGGCAAGAAAGAGGATGGGGATTGGGGACTGGGGATTGGGGATTGGGTGATTTCTTACAAGGCTTTCATTTGCGTTGGGGCAAACTCATAAGATAATTGATGAATGCGGTTTGTGTAGGGGATTTTGAATTTGGTAAGTCTTTAACAATGAGCATTTCAGCTAGTCAGCACTTCAGCATTTCAGCCGGAATTGTTATTGCTGTGTGGCTGACAAGCTGAAATGCTGACTAGCTGAGGAGCTGGAACATTATGAAACATGAGGAAGGTCAGTTTACAGGGGTTGGCGAATTGTCGCTGTATTATCAGTGCTGGCAGCCTGAGGAAGAGGCGCGTGCTGTGTTGGTGATTGTGCATGGATTGGGCGAACACAGTGGGCGTTACATGAATGTGGTGAATCATTTGGTGCCGCTGGGGTATGCGGTTTACGGGTTTGATCATCGTGGACACGGCCGTTCCCCAGGCCCACGCGGTTTCATTAAAAATTACATTGAGTTTCGGGGGGATGTGCGCAACTTTTTGGAGATGGTAAGGGAGCGAGAGGGAGAACGGCCGTTATTCCTCATGGGTCACAGCATGGGCGGCGGCATCGTGGTCAACTACGTGCTGCATGATCCAGAAGGGTTTGCCGGTGTGATTGCATCGGCTCCAGCCATTGGCAAATTGAACATACAGCCTGCGTTGGCGTTTGCGGCACGGGTCATGTCTGGCATACTGCCTAAGTTTTCAATGGATAATGGGCTGGATTTGAGCGGCATCTCGCGTGATGAGGCTGCGGTGCAGGCTTACATCGACGATCCGCTGGTGCATGGTAAGGGCACGCCGCGTCTCGGCGTCGAAATGATGGACAATGCTGAATGGAGCATGGCAAACGCGCACGAATGGGAACCCCCGCTGCTGCTGATCCACGGCGATGCAGACCGAATTGTCAATGCAGAACAAACCCGCGCCTTTTTTGCACAGGTACAGCAGCCCGACAAAGAAATGATTATTTATGAGGGGGGATACCACGAATCGCACAACGATGTGCATTATCAACAAGTCGTCACCGATCTGGAACGGTGGCTAGGGCAGCATTTGCCCTGATGAAACCACATTTGCTCTGGCCGGTCTCCCGACCGCGCCTGTTTGTGACGATAGTTATTTGAGAGGATAACATGGATAAAATTATTATTCGAGATTTACTTTTACGCGGCATTATTGGGATTAATCCGGAAGAACGCGTTAAAAAACAAGATATTTTGATCAATATGGTCATTTATGCCGATATTCGCAAGGCTTCTCAAAGTGACAGCATTGAAGATGCGGTTGATTACAAAACGATCACGAAGCGCGTGATTAGCCATGTAGAAGAATCGGCCGACTTTTTGGTGGAGAAATTGGTTACGGATTTAGCCCGGATGGTGATTATTGATTTTAATGTGGAGAAGGTGCAGGTGCGGGTTGAAAAGCCTGGGGCGCTCCGTTTTGCGGAGTCGGTTGGCATTGAAATTGTGCGCGAACGTGCTGATTTTCTGTAATGAACAACTTTAACCTCCCGGAGGTGCTGCACCTCCGGGAGGTTATGCCCAATTATAAGGTAACAGGGGTATGATGAATCAGGTTGTGGTGGCGCTGGGGTCGAATATTGACAAGGAGCGGAATTTGCCGAAAGCGGTGCAGCTGCTCAAGGAAAAATGTGAGGTGGTGGCGGTGGCGTCGGTGTATGAGACGGCTCCGGTGGGCTTGTTGCAGCAGCCGAATTTTTGGAATACGGCCGTTTCTCTCAAAACTCTGCTCTCACCAGCCCAATTCAAAAAAGAAGTCATCGGTGATATCGAGCGCCAGCTTAAACGTGTTCGGCAAGCTGACCCCAACGCGCCGCGCACGATTGATGTGGATATTGTTTTGTTTAATGATGCGGTGTTGGATTATGTGGGAGAAGACGGCCGTTATCGCCACATCCCCGAAAAAGACCTGACCCGATTCCTTCACGTTGCCGTACCCGTTGCCGAACTGCTGCCCAACATGCTCCACCCCGAAACGAGCGAACCGTTGCAAACGATTGCCAAACGACTGCTGCAAGAAGAGGCACAGACAGGGAAGCCACCGCTTTGGAAATGTGATGATATGTGGTAAGTGGACTTCATTAACAATCAACAATCAACAATTAACAGTCAACAATTAACGTTTCCCTCTTTGTCATTCGGTGCTTCCTTACATTCGTGGTTATTTGTGGGAAAACGGCCGTTTCCCACCAACACCCTATGCATCAAAAGAGCAAACCTCTGAAGGATTTACTTTTGAATCCAGATTACGCCATCATATTCCCAAGTGTCATCAAAATATTTACCATCAAACTCATTTCCCCCGAACAGAACCACAACCTCTCGCTTAGAATCATAAATCATGCGACTGCCAGTTCGCGCTGATGGATGTTCAAATGGGATACTGGACATATTATTATCCTCAGTCAATTGTTCCCTAAAAGGAACTGTGCTGTTACATGCAGTAACAACGAATTGAAGTGAAATGAGAACAAGCAACAAAAACTGATTATTGATCATTGATTTATCCAAGCTGTTTTCTAGATGTTAGTGGATGATAACGGCCGTTTCTCCCAAACCAACACAGACACCAAAGACCACGGACTATCAGCCCCAGCAAATTAACTTTTAACAAATAACGCCCCTCATTTCACCCAGCCATACAAAACCATACAAAATTAGCATTGTTGCATCTGACGCCTGCCACAACTCATCCAACCGCGTTAGCTCCCGTACTCTTCCCTTGAAATGCTTGAATATTAGCATTTATACTCCTAAAGTATCATACTGTTTGTGTATAATAAACCGCCACAAGCATTGACTATCCCTTCCCCCAAAAAACAGCCAATCGAGGCTGTCTTTCCAGTAACAATCAACAATTAATACTCCCTCTCTTTTCCCATTTGTTGATTCCTTACATTCGTTGTCCTCTGTGTTGAAAACGGCCGTTTCCCCACCAACACCCAATACAAAACGAAGGAAGAAACGGTCTGAAAGACCGAAGAGAAGGCCCGAAACGGTCTGGAAACCGGCCAGAGTGAAAGAGGCTATGATTGGAGCATAGAGATTTTATTGGAAACGCTTATCTTCTTTCAACATGCGTTCCAAGCCTTCTGGTAGACTCACAACTGGCTGAAAATCTAACAGGGAGCGGGCGCGGCTGATGTCGGCGACGAGGCGCGGGACGCCGCCTGTTTTTTCGCGGTTGAGCAGGCGATTGACCGAATTGCCGGTCACTTTTTCAATTTCTGTGACCAATTCATCAATTGTTGTTTCGACGCCGCTGCCGATGTTGATCACTTGACGGTTCACTTTTTGGGCGGTGGCGGCGCTGATCAAGGCATTCACTGCATCGGTCACGTACACAAAATCGCGGCTTTGTGCGCCATTGCCAAACAACACAATCGAACCGCCTGTTGCGGCCTGTTGCATGAAGCGCGGCACAACGGGCGCGTGCGAAATGGGCAAACTCTGGCGCGGCCCATACGCATTGAAGATGCGCAGCGCGACGGTTTCAATTTGCCATAGTTCGCCAATGGTGTGAATATATTGCTCGGCAGACCATTTGCTGACGGCGTAGGGTGAGTCGGGATGAGGAGCTGTGTTTTCATGGACGGGTTGTTGGGGTTGACGGCCGTATATCGCCCCCGACGACGTAAATACCACCCGCCGCACCCCCGTATCGCGCATCGCCTCCATCAAACTCACCGTGCCACCCACATTGACACGATTGTAATCACGCGGATGCAGCATCGACTGCGCCACCGAAACCCGCGCTGCCAAATGATACACACAATCAACCTCTTGCAGCAGCGACCACAACAGCGGGATGTTATCAACATCCCCTTTGGTAAAAGCAACATCTGGATGCAGGTCCGATGCATCCCCATTACTCAAATCATCCAACACATTAACGGTATGTCCATCGGCCGCTAATTGATTTGCCAACGCCGTTCCCAAAAACCCAGCACCACCAGTCACTAAAAATTTCATATGCCCTCGTTCTCATTGGTCTTTAAACCATAATGATAACTGAACTTGCTGTTTCAGACCTGACAGGTTTTCCAAAACCTGTCAGGTCTTGCTGATCTCTTAAAGAATGGTGAGGCATCATTGTCCATCTTTCGGGATCGCTCTATGATGGAGCTATGCATTGGCGTCGATATTTTCGTTTATTTCGTTTGTTCTTAATTGTTGCATTATTTCTATTAGCATTGGCTCCTGAATGGCCTATCTTTGGTGATGAGGCGTACCAGCTTCGTGCGATTGTAAGTGGTTCTGAATTTGATTTTCTGACGTGGGAAACGGAAGCCTTTCTTGTTAAAGGAGAGGCTATTCTTGCTGATGCACCTCAATATTTGCCCGAAGACACACAAAAACAAATAGTGTTAGATTTTTTGGCATTGGTGGCAGATATCCAAAGGCTAGATGCCGAAATTGAGAAAATTTATGTTGATCCGGCGATAGATGACCCAGAGGTTGCTTCGGCCGCACTGCAAAAGAATCGGGTGCGTAAACGGGCGGCAATGGCTGAAGTGCAGCCTGTTGCTGAAGCGATTGTACAAAACCAGGTCGGAACAATATTAGCGGAGCAGGGGTTTGGGGTTTGGGGGCAGGCTTGGCCGCCGGTAATGATGCATATGACGCCGCTGCCAACTTTGTTGATGGTGTCGCCGAGGGATCGCATTGAGCGGATTCACAGCTATTCGCTGCGGGTGGATTTGTCTACGCCGGAGCATGAGGGGGTGGAAACGGCCGTTACCAACCAACTCAACCTCTCCGCCCTAGTCGTTCCCATCGGTGGTTTAGGCACATACCCCGCAATGATTCAAGAGACAAGCAATCTTAACTGGTTTGTTGAAGTCGTGGCGCACGAATGGTCCCACCATTGGATGAGCATCTTTCCTGTGGGTTATAACTACACGGTTGATGTGCAAGTGCGCAGCATTAACGAAACTGTCGCTGGCACGATTGATAAAGAAATCGCTGCCCTTGTGATCGAGCGTTATTATCCAGAATTTGTGCCACCGCCCGCACCAGAGCCAGTTGATGAACCAGTTGCGGCTGATCCAGCCATACCGCCGCCCTTCGATTTTCGTGCAGAGATGGCACAAACGCGGATAGAAGCAGAGCGATTATTGGCGGAAGGCGAGATTGATGCGGCTGAAATGTATATGGAAGCGCGACGACGTTTTTTTGTCGATAATGGATACGCGATTCGCAAATTAAATCAGGCATTCTTTGCATTTTATGGGGCTTACCAAGCTGAACCGGGCGGTGCACCGGGCGGTGATCCCATTGGTCCACTCGTGCGGGATGTGCGTGGTAATAGTTCTACTTTACGCAAGTTTATGGAAAACATGGCTTCTGTTGGAAATTTTGCAGACTTGGAAGAATTAGCAGCAGAATTAAACGGATAAATGATGAGATTGGAGATTTGAAGATTGAGAAGTCTCCCAACCCCTGGTTCCCAGCCCCCAATCCCCCCTCTATTTCGGCAAATCTTTTACAATTTCGCGCAAGTGAACTGCAAATCGATTTGCTTCGTCTGCATACTCGTTGTTATCGGGCAACTGCAAATATTGTTCAAAATCAGCAAGTGCTTCTTGAAAACGGCCCATTTCTTGCAGCGTGATTCCCCGATTTAACAATGCTGAACAATACAATGGTTTATCATTCAGTAAGGCATTAAATTCGTTAATTGCCTCTTCGTGTCGGCCCAATTCTCGATATAACAAAATAGCTCGCTGCAACCGAGCTGCGCGAAATGTGGGATCAACTGCATAAGCTTTTGCAAAATAACGTATCGCATGCTCATATTCACTCACCATTCTATTTTTATTGCCAAAATAGCGGTGCAAACCACCCCAGGTATAAATGAGCCATGCGAATAGGAATCGAATCATTAGTAATCGGTAAACGGTGAATAGTAAGCGGTGAATAGTAAGCGGTGGATAGTAAGCGGTGAACAGTAAACGGTGAACAGTAATCGGTAACTGCTTACCGTTTACCGTTTACTCCTCACCGTTTACTTCCTACTCTCTTTCCGCCAACCACTTTTCCAGCTCCATAGCGGCGGCAGTTCCTTGGCCGACGGATGTGGCAATTTGACGGAAATGGTTGTCTTGAATTTCGCCAGCGGCGTAGACGCCGGGAACGCTGGTACGCATTAACTCATCGGTAATCACATACCCTTGTTCGTCCATCGCTAACTGGTCTTTTATAAACCCGCTGTTGGGATTGTGGCCGATAAAGATGAAAACACCATCTGTTTTCATCTCTTTTTGTTCGCCTGTTTTACGATTGGTGACTTTAACCTTTTGTACGACGCCGTTTCCTTCAATTTCATCAATGACGGTATCCCACACGAAGGAAATCTTTTCATTATCAAAGGCGCGTTTTTGCAAGGAGACACCAGCCCGTAGTTCATCACGACGGTGAATGACTTCAACCTTTTTCGCAAATTTTGTCAAGAAGATACCTTCTTCCATGGCGCTGTCGCCGCCACCGATGACGACAACATCTTTGCCACGAAAGAAAAAGCCGTCACAGGTGCCACAATAGCTGACGCCACGTCCCACGAACTCTTTTTCCCCGGGAACTTGTAAATGGCGTGGCGATGCGCCTGCGGTCACAATCACACCGTCAGCCAAATATTCTTTGCCATAGGTTTTGACGTAGAAAGGGGAGCCTTTGCTGAAGTCAACTTCGACTACCTCGTCGTACTCTAGTCGAGCACCAAAATGCTCGGCTTGCTTTTGCATCACTTCTACCAGCTCAGGACCGGTAGGTGTGGAGTCTTCGCGCCAGAAGCCGGGGTAGTTTTCGACTTCGTGGGTGAGGGCAATTTGCCCGCCTATTTGTGTGCCAGTGATCACAACTGGGTTTAGTTGGGCGCGGGCGGTATAGAGAGCTGCCGTTAGTCCGGCTGGACCTGAACCAATAATAACTACGCGTTCTTTTTCCATATCATTTAACCTTTTAATCGGATAAGGCATGGTTCAGAAATCAAAGAAACTTGCTTAACAATTTGTAGGGCGATTTTGTAAATCGCCTCAAGAACGATTTACAAAATCGTTTTACAATTTGTAAAGATGACTTTAGTTCAAAATGAACCATGCC
>QQUD01000783.1 GCA_008501785.1 Chloroflexota bacterium | reverse complement strand
ATCCGGAAGAAACGCAAGTTTTTGCGTCTCTTTACGAGATAGTTCATCTATGCGATAAATTCCTCAACCATCTTGCGTGCTTCATCATCCGTGTACTGCTCGGGTGGTGATTTCATGAAATAAGAGGAGGGTGCAATCAATGGACCGCTCATCCCTTTGTCCAGGGCAATTTTGGCGCAGCGGACTGCATCAATCATCACACCGGCCGAGTTGGGCGAATCCCATACTTCAAGTTTGAGTTCCAATTGCATGGGCACATTGCCAAAAGCGCGGCCCTCCATGCGAATGTGACACCACTTGCGATCTGTGAGCCACGGCACATAATCGCTAGGCCCAACATGCACGTTTCCCTCACCCAAGTCATAGGGCAATTGGCTGGTAACAGCGTTTGTCTTTGAGATTTTCTTTGACTCCAGGCGCTCACGTTCCAACATGTTGTAAAAGTCCATGTTGCCACCAAAATTGAGCTGATAAGTGCGGTCAATATGAATGCCCCGATCTTTGAACAGGTTGGTCAAAACGCGATGCGTAATCGTCGCACCCACCTGGCTTTTAATGTCGTCACCAATCACCGGTAAGCCACGCTCTTTGAAACGCGGTCCCCAATATTCTGAAGTTGCAATAAACACCGGAATGCCATTCACAAAAGCACAACCTGCGTCCATCACTTGCTCAACATACCATTTGGTCGCCATTTCAGACCCAACTGGCATGAAATTTACAACCACGTCAGTCCGCGTATCTTTCAAGATTTTGACGATGTTGTCTGTTGGGCCAGCGGCTTTTTCGACCATAGTGCTCACATATTTGCCAATCCCATCATGAGTCATTCCACGGCTTACCGGCACGCCTAAATGTGGCACTTCGGCAAACTTCATAGTGTTGTTGGGTTCTGCCCAAATGGCCTCGCTCAAATCTTTGCCAACTTTGCCCTCAACCACGTCAATTGCTGCTGAAAATTCAATGTCACTGACGTGATATCCGCCAACGGTTGCATTCATCAAACCGGGAATTTCTGCATTTTCAGGGGCATCTTTGTAATATTGCACGCCTTGTACCAGTGAGGAAGCGCAGTTACCAACACCGATTATGGCTACACGTACTTTTTTCCCATCTTTTGCCATCTTTCTTGTATTCTCCTTCGATATATTTATGGAATAGTCAAGATCGGACAGGCGCGGTCTAATGGAAGTTCAAAAATCAATCGGTAATTACCTTTGCCCCAAAATGAATTTTGGGCCTACAGGATTAAACCTGTTTATGAAGGTTGTAAATTTAAAATGGCAATCGCTTTTACCCCAAAATGAATTTTGAGTCTACCGGATCAAACATGTTCAAACATGTTTTCAGAGCTTAGACGTCGAATTCGTTCGATGTCTATTACCAAATTTAAATTTGAAAGTTCATAAGACCAGCCAAAACTTGACTTTTTGTTTTTATTACAAACGGGGTAAATATTACCGCGACATGGTCACTAAAACCAGTTTGCAGCGTTGCTTAATGATTCTTTTAGCTGGGCCAGGGTTGTTTCTGTGTGCTGAAGGTGGATTGGGTTGGTGTGTACAGGGAGGAAATCGAGAATGATTGGAATTTCATGAGGTAAGTCTTGGATTGCCCACAAATGGAGTCCGAGTTTAAGGTGACCTTGACCAATACCACGCCGGTTGGAATCAGCCATGTGCAACAACTGTACTTTTTCGCCTAATTGACGGATGACCCCTGCGGCATCTTGCTCTTCGATATTCATATGAAATGTGCTGAGTACAACACCAAGGTTATCTAAGGCAATGTCTTGCAAAAATAATTCCGCTTCACGCCCGGTGTTGATGAGGTGTGATTCGTAACGGTTGACAACTTCAAAACCGAGTTGCAAGGAATAGCTTGCTGCGAATTTTGCCAATTGTGAAACGGCCGTTTTCAACCCACCAATCTCCTCTTCCCTCGACATTAACGGCCGTTCTCGTCCCAAAAACGGCCGTATCAACACCCGTGGCGCATCCAATTCCGCTGCAAACACAATCAAACGCTTGTAATAATCAATCGCACTCGCACGAATATTTTCATCAGGATTCGCTAAATCAACATTGTCTGGTGTCAATCCAAACAATGCCAATTGATGCTGTTCTAGCAACGATTTTACCTGTGCTGGTGAATCATGATCTATATCTACCCACAATTCAACCCCATCAACCTTGTCCATTGTGGCAATTTCAGCCAGGGTTTCCGATAACGGCCGTTTGCCAAAAATCCACGTCGCAATGCCAAGTTTCGGTCTTGATAACATGTTAAATCCTCACCATACGAAATCGTTCTAATCCAAAAAGCGTTACCACCAACACCAACCAGATCAACAACCCCAGCAGCGAAACCAGTCCACCAATCGAAAAAGTGAGGCTGTTAAACGTAAATGTGATTTCATGTGTCCCCGCAGGCACAAACACCACCCGGAACAGGCCATCTGCCTGAAAAATGCGTCCTGGACCCCCATCAATCGTAGCCTCCCAGCCCGGATAATGCGCATCTGTCAGCAGCAACATGCTGTCTGTGTCGCTCTCAGTACGCACAACCACTTTTTCGGGTCGGTAGCGCACAATATCTGCCTTACCCGTGCCCACGCCAGTGGCTTCCGGCAACGAGATATCGTTTTGCGAAATGATTACGGCCGTTTCCCGCACATCAAACGTCTCATCATCCATCACCGCCACACTAGCTGCCACATCATCCACCCACTGCCAATCATGCAGCAGCAGCACCCGAGGCAGCACATCCAGATTCTCATAAATCTTCACATCACCCGAATGAATTTGTCGATAATTGCCCATCGATACCGGCAAAAACGTGAGCGTTTCTTCATTTACCAATGTTGCCGCCATTGCCGTCCAATCGCCACCTTTGGCGTGCAATGTCAACTCGGTAGGCGCAGCTTCCTCGAAAAATGAAAGATTAGGATCAGAAGCAGGCCATCCATACCGAACCAATCCACTTTCAACCGCAAAAGGTTCAAGCTCCCAACTTGCACCCTCAGTTGTAGAAACTTGCAACATGCCAGGAACCCCTTCTGTCACTATATACAAAGCAGTCGCCGTAAAATCAGGCACATACCCAATCGACACAGCTTCCCCAGTCGAAATTGTTGTAGGATGCTGCATGTCGTAAAAAATTGACAAATTCACACCAGGAATGGCTTTTCGCCACAAATCGCCAGTTTTATCGGTGATGATGTAACGGGCGTTGAAAAGGTCGAGCCATTTAGGCGCCGGAACGGCCGTTAACTGTTCCCGTAAACGGCCGTCTGTCGTCACCACCCCATCCGGTAAAATAAGCCGCATCGCCTCGCTGTAAGCCCGCAGCGGCAGCACACCGCCATCAAAACCATCCACCGAAGCCAGCCCATACACCATCGGCAAGTTAGGTGAGACGATTTCTTTTTGCTTAATGGCAACTGTGTAATCTTGCTGTGCTGGAATGGGCAGCTGCTCTGCATAAATGGTGTCGATTTCCGCCTGATCACCGGGATCAAAAAAGATGTGCGACAAACTCAACATCCGATCCGGCGGCAAATTGCAGTTTGGATTGTTTCGACAAGGAGCCATCGCCTGTAATCGCGTCACCGACGGCCGCAAATCGAAATAAGCTTCGGGTGTGGTTAAATTGTTGTATGAATGGGTGCGCGTCGAGACAAACAGCACCAACAAGCTGATAAACGCCAGCGGCCAGGGCGACACTGGCAATGCCGGGAACCATTTCACTTTAAATCGAGCTTGTGGAAAATAGCGCAGGCGCTGTGCGCCTAACAAAAAGTAAATGAGCAGCAGTTCGCCCCCCCACAATGTCACCATTTGCAAAGATGGCGCTTCGTAAGGTGCTTCGGGTCCAGTGGGAATGAACGCGGCTAGAAAATTGGCAATCACGCTCCACAACATGAGTCCAATGATGATGAAAAGCGCAATGCGTAACGGCCGTTCCACCTGCCACAAATTTTCTCGCGCCCGTTCAGGAACCGTGCGCCAATCCAGCGTGCGCAGTAGCCAACGGTCCAGCACAATTTGCCAGCCTAGCCCCGCCAACATCGCCATGCCAAACGCATATAGCAGCAGCCAGCGTGCCGGAACCCGAAACAAATTGAATCCTGGCAGCCGTGCCAGCAGCCAATACAGTGGATCAAACTGGCCCACCGCCAACAGCAACCCGACCACAACCAGCGCAATCGTAGGCAGCACCCCGCGCCAATTACGCCATTGCCACGCCCCAATCACCGCTAAAATCAGCGCCGTAATCGGCAGCACCGCCACATATTCGCTAAACAAGGATTGTTCGTAGGCAGGCAGCAATGATTTGGCCAGCAGCAGCGGATGCAGCGAAAACGACAACACCTCGTTTACAGTCAACCCACCTTGACGGCTGGAGAATTGGGTGAGTTCGAGGGTTGGTATAAGTTGAATGGCCGTTATCAAACTCATCAACCCTATTCCCAACAGGAGCGCCAATGGCACTCGGTCTTTAAACCGCTCATATTGAAAGCGAAATAGCAATGAATTTTCAGTCGTCTCATTGAGCCGGTTCACGACCCACATCGCCACACCCCACACCAACACCGCAACGCCACTCATAAACGCCGTTTGCGTATGCCCAGCCAACAGTTGCAGCGCAAACAGCGTCGCTAAACCAAGCGCCGTCTTGCCAATCACTACCAGCCGCGACACTGCTTTTTCGTCAGCAGCATAGGCCAGCACTACAAAAAACCAGGGAAACCAGGCCATCCCTTGCAATTGGTTGACGTGCTCAACTTGAGCGGTCACATACCCACCAAGAGCAAAAAGAACGGCCGTTGCTAAAGCCGCCGACCGGTCCAGATAAATGGTGCGCTGCGCCGCCAAATAAGCCCCCCACCCAGCAATAAACAGATGTACCAAAATGGAGACACTAACGGCATAGGGTATCGGCAACAGCAACCACAGCGGCCAATTCAGCGGATAAAAAAAACCGACCTGGCTGTTGGCAATGAAGGGTACACCCATGAAAAGTTGTGGGTTCCAGAGGGGAATACGGCCGTTTTGCAGCGCATTAGCCGCCGCCTCCCAATATGGGTAAAAGTAAAGATACGTGTCACCCCGCGCCAAAATCAAGTTACTGAGCGCCATCTTATTAAAAAAGGCAACGAGTAACAGCGGCAGCCAAATCAACGGCGGCAGCTGCATAATACGGTCTGCCCACATCAGCAGGCGCTTGCGCCATTCAGGTATTTCAGGTTGTGGTGTGTAATTAAAAGACGTTTCGTCCGACATATTTATATTTTCATCTGTAGGGGCAGGGTAATCGGGAATTATTTTTGCTAAACAATCAGCCTTTTCTCCCGATTACCTCGCCCCCTCTTTTGCGATTTCAGGGCGAGGTAGGTCGGAGATAAGGCATTATGCTTCGATTAAATTCACACCGACCTACCCCATCCCTACGGGTATTTGGAAATATTAAAAATCTAATTTTCAGGAACAATCCGATACAAAATCATACCGGATTCGGACAGTAATGGCACGGTTTCCAGGCGAAAGCCGCTAGATTGCACAGCCCGACGCACAGGAATCGCCACATCTGCATCGGGCACAACCAGATAGCGGGGATTGCCATCTCGACCAAACGCTGTCAAATCTTCAGCCAGCGCATCCGGATACGGAAACCAATGCACAAAAACTCGCTTGTCAAACAGATGATAATTCCACTGCCAACTGTACCAATGATCGTACAAAACCGTACCGTAAGGCGCATCGTCTAACCATTCTGCGACCATCGCCGCGCCCTGGTCTGCATCAACCTGACCACCGATGGGAAAACGGCCGTTTCGCCCCCACCACCCCTGCACCAACAATGCTCCAACAAAAAGAATATAAACGCAGAGATGCAGAGACGCGAAGAAAAAACCGCCGCGCCGCTGCACCTCTGCATTAAAAATTGACACCAACCCCACCAAACTACGCGCTGCGAGCACCGCCAAAATCGGCACCAACGGCAGCAAATACCGGTCCCACACCGGCACAGCCAAAAACCAGTGCAGCAAAAAATACCCCAACACAAAACACCCCAACAACCAGTCAAACGAATAATTTATCAAAGATTTCGTAGATTTTTTCTTAATTTCCGCGTCTTCCGCGTATTTCCGCGTCCAATAGTTCCGAATCAACCAAATTGGGATTGTGAGCAGAAAAACGGTCGTTATCCCCCATCCCCAAATCATGCGAATCAACCCCCACCAGCTTTGCAAACGCGGCCACAACTCCCACGACCAAATAATCCGCAGCCCACCAAAATTGCTAATCTGCCGCGACCACAGCGTAAACGTACCAGTACGCGCAAATTCCCATCCCCACACCAACAACAAAACCGGCAAGAAACCAACCAACCACCGCCGCCACTCCCACCACCGCCATTGGAAGAGAACGGCCGTTCCCACCACCAGCGGCAAAAAAAGCCAAGCCTGATGTTTCGTCGCACCCGCAAGCACAAAAAGGAGACCAGAATAAATTATTAATTGTTGACTGTTAATTGTTAATTGTTGATCGCACCCCGTTTCCCGTTTTCCGTTTCCCGTTTTTTGTTTTTTATTTCCCCCTCCTATCGCAATCGCACCAACCAACAACGTCGTCAACAACGGATCCGTAAACCCCGTAGCACTAAATTGAATGTGAAGCGGCGAAATAGCAACAAACAATGCAGCCAAAACGGCCGTTTCCTCCTCCCCCCACCACCGCCTCACCCACACCGCCACCAGCGGAATCAACAATATCGACGCAATAAAATTAGGCAAACGCGCTGCCCACTCCACAGGACCCTGCAATGGAAAAAAGAACGCCTGCAAATAAAACAACAGCGGTGGTTTATCCACCTGAGCCGTCATCAACAACGGATCACGCCACACCGCAATCAGCCGCGCCCAACCTGCAAACAGCGCCTCATCTGCATGGAAGCTGTTGGCAAAAAGGGAGTGCATGCGGAAAACTGCCGTTAACCAAGTGATGGCAAGCAGACGTAGCCGGTAAGCAGTGAAAGGTAATCGGTAAGCGGTCATTGTGTACGATTCTACGCCACTACCCAACCAACCGACCACCAATTCCCCTACCAGACACCCTCAAATTCGTTATAATCCGCAACAAACATAGATATTCTCAGACTCACACCTCCCTCTCTCTTCTCCGTGAACCCCCGTGTGTCCTCTGTGAAACTCTGTGTAACTCTTTTCAAAACAGGAATCAAATAAATGAAACACATCAAAAACTTAATCATCGACATGGACGGCGTACTCTGGCATGGCAATACACCCTTGCCTGGATTGGCCGACTTTTTCAAAACACTGCGTCACCTAGACATCAACTTTATGCTGGCAACCAACAACGCTTCCAAAACACCAGCGCTCTATCAGCAAAAATTCGCAAAGTTTGGCATCGATATAGATGTTTACAACATTTTGAATTCGGCTGAAGCAACGGCGCAATATGTGCGGAGTAAATATGAAGCGGGAACGGCCGTTTATCTCGTCGGCGACATCGGGCTACACGAAGCAATGAAAGCCCAAGGCTTTCGCATCCTCACAATCGACGAAGTGTATGCTGGCGAAACAGCAGAAGTCGTCGCCGCCGGTTTCAATCCGAACGTCATCTACAAAGAATTAGCCGCTGGCGCAATCTGCATCCGCAAAGGAGCCAAATTCATTGGCTGCAACCCCGACCCCTCCTACCCCAGCGAATGGGGACCACTCCCAGGCGCAGGCGCCCTCATCGCTGTCCTCGAAACCGCAACCGGCATTAAACCAACCATTATCGGCAAACCAGGCCCCGCGCTCTTCCGCGAAGCCATGTCACGGCTACAAAGCACACCCGAAAACACCGCCATGGTTGGTGATCGCCTCACTACCGACATCGCCGGAGGCATCGCCGCAGGCATTCAAACAGTTTTAGTTTTGTCAGGTGTTACCCAAAAAGAAGATTTAAACGGCAGCGACATCCAACCCGACTACGTCTTGGCCGACATTTCCGAATTGGCAGCCAAACTAGAGAAATCTAGGCAATAAGTTTACAAAAAAATAGATAGGGAGGAACACCAAATAAGCGTCTAGAAATTACTTCCCTGTTTGGCGTGGAGGCTCACTAAAATCAAAAACCATCCGTGTTCCATCTGAATCTAACAAGCCTAAGCCAAAATCTGATTATAAACTTGGTCAAGTTGGGGGACGACGTTGCGCCAATCGTATTGTTGGGCGAATTGGTAGGCGGCCTCTCCCAAGCGGCGCTGGTCTGCGGGAGAGTTGAGGAGATGCAGAACGGCCGTTTCCAATCCCACCGCCGTCTCAGCCAACAACAACTCCTGATCATGTCGCAGCGGAAACCCTTCAGCCCCAATTGGCGTGCTCACAATCGCCTTTTTCGCGGCCATCGCCTCAATAATTTTAAGCCGCGTGCCGCTCCCAATACGAAACGGCATGATGGAAATAGCCGCTCCATGCAAATAAGGAGCCATGCTGTCCACCCATCCAGTCAACGTCACGCCATCCAGTTCACGCAGCGGATCCAATCGCGCATGTGGTTTTTGCCCAACGATGGCCCAGGTGGTAAACGGCCGTTTCTTTTTAATCTGCGGCCACACCGCCTCCGCAAACCACAACACCGCATCCACATTCGGCCGGTAATCCATCTTCCCACTAAACATCAAATCAAACGAAATCACCTCATCCGGCACCGTTTCATACTGCGTCACATCAATAGAATTAGGAATAACAGTAATCCATCTTCCGTTTTCCGTTTTTTGTTTCCCGTTTTTTGTTTTTTGTTTCCGAATTATTCCCAGCAAATGGTCTCGATCCGCCTCCGAAACCGCCACAACCCCATCCGCCTCCAAACAAGCCCAACGCTCAAAACGACGCAAGCGACCCACTTGCAACCACGAATAAGCCGCCGCAGGCCAGCGATGCGGCACCTTCAAATCGGTGAGAAAGTTACGCCGTTGCAGCTCAGTTTCAGCATTGTGATCATCAAACACAATCTTGCTATTCGGACTGACTACGCGAATTATCTCAATCGTTCGTGCCAGCTCAATGCCGTCAATCTGCACAATGTCAAACTGATT
>QQUD01000666.1 GCA_008501785.1 Chloroflexota bacterium | reverse complement strand
AAGTCAGATTGAATGTGACCGACGCACCCCCGTAAATGTCCGTGAGGCCAATGAGGTGGCGGGTCCCGCCCATCTTGCAGCCAAAGTGTGACAAAAATGCCAACTTGTTGCCATAGGTCGGGGTCTACAGGTGGGGGTGGGGTAAACGGCCGTTCCTGAAAATGCGCCGTTAGTGCAGCGCGTGCAATCTGCAATAAACAGTTCCGCTGTGATTGATTTAAAGATAAAGATTGGGCTTGCGTGGACATAGGGTCACTATAATCTTTTTTCCAACAGTGCCATATTGACAAAAGATATGATTGGCAGGTGATGAAAAGCATATCCTACGTTACGATGTACCAATCATCAATGTCATCAAATGTCCAGCAAACGCGTTAATGTCTTTGCCAGTGGCTGCCATTTCAGGGCTATTCATCGCAGCATTGAACGTATCTCGATCGCCAAAATCCATTTCTGCCATCATATAAAACCCATCACCGGACAGCGTTTTCTTAAATCGGGTCATCGTTGTGCTTTTCAAACCCGGAATTTTTTCCACCAAAGGCACATGCTCATCAAAATATCGTTTCTCAAAAGCATCTATGTTTTCAGGTTGTTTGTAAAGCGCAATCAGTTTCATGATTTCTCCTAAAAATGTGACACGGAATGGAAGGATGACATGGATTGTTTTTGCATAGCTTAAAATCTGTGTCATCCGTTATATCTGTGTCTCATTTACTCATAATGGTTTGAATTGTTCAAATGGCTGTTGGCAATTGTTGCAGTAATGAATGGCACGGCAAAGCGTTGAACCAAAGCTGTTTTTGATGGTGGTATTGTCTGAATCACAATAAGGGCAGGCAACGGGTTCAAAGAATGTGATTTGAATATCGCCGCCATGTTTTGTGGGTGGTGCTAATCCAAACGCCTTTAATTTGTCTCGGGCCGCATCAGTGATCCAATCGCTGGTCCAAGGCGGGGAAAGCGTCGTTTTCACGGTGACTTGCTCACATCCAATGTCACGTAATTTTGCTGCAATCTCCTCTTCCATCACTTTGAGTGCCGGACAGCCGGAAAAGGTTGGTGTTATGGTTACTTCCACCCCGTCTGCTAACAAGCGTACCTGACGCACAATTCCCATCTCTACTAAAGAAATGACTGGTATTTCTGGGTCTGGCACCTCGTTAAGGGCATTCCAAATTTCTTGGATGGATTTTTCTTGATTCATTAAAAACTCGATTTCACTTCGGAGTGGAGGCTTTAGCCGGGTCTATAAAACCGTTCCGGCTAAAGTCTCCACTCCTAACTGTTTTTACCATTCCGCTTGCGGGTCGAGTCGGGCAACTTCTTGCATTTCGCTCAAGAGTAATTCGAGGTGATGTGTATGGTCATTGCGTTGGGTTGTGGGTGGTGTTTTATCTGGCGGCCGTTTTAAACCAACTTCTTGCAAAAAAGGATAGACGATTTCTTGCCATTGATGATAAACGGTCATTTGATCTGGCACAATCCGTGCTTCTATTAATGTGGTTTCATTTGGGAGATGGACAAATAATTGATGCACAAAGGGCCACAAATCATCGAGGGCGTGTTGTAAACGGCCGTTACTCTCCACCGTTCCCAACCCCAAACGCTTCATCCACGCTGTTGTGTGGCGAAAATGATACAGTTCCTCATTACGCATTTTGGTTGCTGCTTCGGCAATGGGCTGGTAAGCGCTGGTTTGCAGTCGTTTAAGCATAATCGTTTCCCAGGCATCAAACAGATATTGTCGCAGCATACTGAACGCCCAATCCCCTTTCGGCAGTTCTACGAATTGCGTATTGCGATAGTCATTTGCTTCTCGAAAAAACACGAGCGGATCGGCTGCTTCATTTGTCAGTGCTTCTCGTATCTGCAACCAAATTACCGCATGACCAATCTCGTCCTGAGCAATATTAGCGAATGCAATATCTTCCTCTAAAATCGGAGCATGACCGGTCCATTCTGAAACGCGATGCCCTAAAATCAATTCATCATCCGCCATTGCCAGCAATTTGTCAGCTAATGCTTGTCTAGTTATTTCATTCATCGCTGGTCACACTCGTTTTCTCAGATTTAGTTTTGCGCACCTTGCGCATCTTCGAGAATGTTTTGTAGTCATAAGGGTGTTTGTAATGCTTTTCCAGCGCAGGTGAAAATAAACTCTCAATGTCTTCTGGTTCGCTACGTGTGATGGCTGACTCGGGGCAAACCCACCAGACAAAAGTTGGTTTTGCTGGATCGTGAAAAGCTTCAATTGCTTTTTGCAACGCATGTTCAGCATTTTGGGCCATCACTTCCCCTGTATGCATAACAAAGGTCATTGCCCGTCGCTGTGATTGTTTTTGAAAGATTAAATATTTGGCCACAACTTCTTCTTCAACAATTTCTTGCTGCCAATTCATGGGTTGCGCAAGCTCCTCCGCTGTTTTTGCCAGGATATGATCGGCTGCGGCGACCCACAGGTTGATGACATCAGGACGTCGGCCAAACAGGTCGCGTGCATTGAGCATCGCCATTTCTGCATCAGGTGCATGAACGGAGCCGACGCTTTTGTGGGAACGGCCGTTTTTCTCCTGCAAAAACACCTCAAACCTTGGCCACTGGGTATCGCGTCGATCACTCATGCGATTGCCCCCGCTTGCTGCTTTTCTGCATAGACCTCCATCGCTTGCCGCACCCATAATCCATCTTCATGCGCTTTGCGCCGTGCTGCTAGCCGCTCAGCATTGCATGGACCATCCCCTTTCACCACACGCCAAAACTCATTCCAATCAATTGGGCCAGCTACCCAGCGATTAGATGTTTCATCAAACTTTAAATTTGGATCTGGCACTTCAAGATCAATAGCCCTAAATTCTCTGACCATTTCGTCAACAAACTCATTGCGCAGCTCATCATTGCTTTTCGTTTTAATTTTCCAGCGCATCAATTGGGGCGTGTTGGGAGAGTTTGAATCGTGTGGTCCAAACATCATTAACGAAGGCCACCACCAGCGATTTAAGGAATCTTGAACCATTTCCTTCTGTTTGGGTGTGCCTAATGCATACCGAATAATCATGTCTTTACCCTGTTTGTGGTGAAACGTCTCTTCAGCGCAAATGCGAACCATGGCTCGTGAGTAGGGACCATAGGAGGCTCTGGCCAACATCGTTTGATTTTTGATGGCCGCACCATCAACCAGCCACCCAATCATGCCAACGTCTGCCCAATTGAGCGTCGGATAATTAAACACGCTTGAATATTTGGCACGGCCTTCTAACAAGGCATCGACCATTTCTTCACGACTAATGCCTAATGTTTCAGCGGCGTGATACAGATATTGCCCATGCCCAGCTTCATCTTGCACCTTGGCAATCAAAATCATTTTGCGGCGAAGGGTGGGGGCCCGCGTTATCCATGCACCTTCGGGTAACATACCTACAATTTCGCTGTGTGCATGTTGCGAGATCATGCGAATCAACTGTTTGCGGTACTTTTCTGGCATCCAATCGCCCGGTTCAATTTTTTCCCCCCGGTCAATGCGTGCTTGAAAGGCTGCAAGTTTCTTTGATTCATCCATAGGCAACACCTCGTTGTATAGAATTTGAGAGCGAAAGACGCGGCTTGTTTGAATGAGAATCTTTCGCGGTTCGTGGTTTAATCGTTGAGTGTTTTTTATTTTAACATATGTTTTCGTTTGTGATGGGTCATTTTTGATGAGAATCACTATCATTTGATGAATCACGAATTTAACGAATGGACGAATGAAATGAATGGGGTAATGTTATTGTTATGGAAAAAATGACAGATGAGGATTCGTGTGACACCAACCAGGACAATTACGCAGAAAAATCTAGCTGGCTTGCCTTTTAAAAGGTTTTTCTAGTAATTATAAAAATATTAATATTCCGAAATAATGATAATTTGTTACACTTATATTGGCGTTTTATGCGCTATGATTATGGGGTGGGTGATTTTAGATTAACAACAGGATGTGAATTGAAAGTAAAGTTGTAAGGTTTTAGAGACAAAATACGAAAATCGAACAACTATTTGCACCACACCCACAAACATTATTCGCCAATTAGATTCAATACCCAACAACGCAGTCTCCACGAATCCCGTTGGAGGAGAGATCAAATGAATGGTTCCGTCTTAATCGTCGATGATGACGCTAACATTCGGGAAGTGCTGTGTAGTATGCTTGCCTTCGCCGGGTATGAGCCGTTAACGGCCGTTGATGGCGTTGACGCGCTCGAAAAAATTGAACAACACCATCCAGACATGGTCATATTAGACATTATGATGCCAAATATGGATGGTTTAACCGCCTGTCGTGTCTTAAAACGACAGTCCGAAACTGCTAATCTGCCGGTTATTTTACTCAGCGGTAAATCTCATCTTACCCTAGAAGAAAAAAGTTTAACTGGTTATGCTGATAAATATTTAAGTAAACCAGTAAGCATGCAAGAATTAGTTGTCAATTTACAAGAAGTAGCAGTTAATCCCGGCATACTCTATCAAAACTCACATTAAAAATTTCAAAATATTAATCTCTCATAGTTAGCCAAAAAGTTATAATACAATCCGCATGTTGTACCTTGCTTGAAAAATTTATATAATTATGGTAAGTAAACAAAGTGTAACCTTACCATGCTCAACATAGTTTGAACATCGATGGAGCGTATTATTGAACAACACAGAATCACAACGCAGTTCCATTACCTTTGTGCATCCGATTGAAGCAGAATTTGCCCGTATTCTTGATTATTATGGTATTGAATGGGAATACGAACCGCATACCTTTGCTTTATCCAAAGATGACGATGGCAAAGTAACCGAAGCTTTTTCCCCCGATTTTTATCTTCCTCAACAAGAACTTTACATAGAATTGACCACCATGCGTCCTAAATTAATCACAAAGAAAAATCGAAAGGTTCGAAGGTTACAAGAGTTATTTCCTCATATAAATGTAAAGCTATTTAAGCGCAGTGATTTGCGCGATATGATGATCAAATATGGTATTGATGAGCAGGCAGCTACATTGCTTGGTACTGATGCCCAAACGAATGGCTTATGAGTTATTTTCCCCCCGAGAAATATGGAAATTTAAATGATGATGTCAGCCGTATTCTGCTTTCAACAGAAGAAATAGAGCAGCGCGTGCGTGAGTTGGGGGAGGAAATATCTCAAGATTATGCAGACCTCAATCCGCTGTTAGTTGGTGTGTTGAAGGGTGGGGTTCCCTTTATGGCAGATTTGTTACGCATGATCACAATTCCAATCGAAATAGATTTTATGGCCGTATCAAGTTATTCAAAGGAGACACGAGATCGGGGGCTAGTTCGCATGCAGAAAGATTTGGATGAACCGATTAACGGCCGTCACGTTCTCTTCGTCGAACACATTATTGACACAGGCTTAACTATCAATTATTTATTGCGAAACCTGAAGGCACGTAGTCCTGCCAGTATTAAAGTATGTGCGCTTTTTGATAAATCACGTCGCCGCCTGATAAACCTGCCACTCGCTTACAAAGGGTTTGATTTGCCAGATCGGTTTGTGGTGGGGTATGGATTGGACTTTCGGGAACGCTACCGCAATTTGCCATATGTGGGCATTCTAAAATCTGAAGTGCTCCACGCTCAAAAGGAAAATCCTTAAAAATCACTTCCCAGAAATGAAAAAAGGCCGCTGATTGCGGCCTCATTATCCAAAAAAAAACGAGGAGCCCCTAGTAACCTTCCAGTCTGCCTTCCCTCTCCCTTCGGTATTTCTACCTCCAGGCCCCTTTGGTATTTCTACCGCCGGTTCGCTTTCACAATTCCCGATATTTGCCTCTCAAAAGGCTTGCACCTTACATACGAGATGACTAAACGTTTACACAGGTCTTGCTTCCACTTGTTAAGGCTACTTTCCAATTTCTTGGAGCTTCCTCTCCCTTTCGAGTTCCTTCCTATTTCTAGGCTTTCCCTCTCCAGGTAGATTCACTATACAGGAAACCTTTCCTACTTGTCAAGCAACTTTTTACATAAGAATCTTAAAAAATTGATTTTGTTGATTTTTATGAGAATTAGAAGGTAATTGCCAAATATTCGCACAAAAGTTAGTTGCAACCCTTTAATACAACTCACGTATAGAGGGCAGATTGCTACCTTCGGTTTGCTACCTTTGGTAGCTTCGCAGAATACAAAATGAATGTGTGGAGGTAAGGACATGCTTTTCGATAGATTTCGGCGCAGCAAGAATGGCGCTGTTTCTTCAAATGGGACAACCTCATATGCTAGCTCCCATTTAATCTCATTACAAAATGTGGTAAAAGCGTATATTACGCCCGTAGGCGACTTCATTGCGCTGGATGACGTTGATTTGACGATTGATAAAGGCGAGTTTGTGGCTGTGGTGGGCAAGTCTGGCAGTGGTAAGTCTACATTAATTAATATGATTACCGGTATTGACAAACCAACGTCTGGGGATGTAGTAGTGAGCGAAACGGCCGTTCACACCCTTCAAGAAGGTCCAATGGCCGAATGGCGTGGGCGAAACGTCGGCGTCATCTTCCAATTCTTCCAGCTGCTGCCCATGCTCTCCTGTGTCGAGAACGTGATGCTGCCGATGGACTTTTGCGACGTGTACGATTCCAAAGAACGTGAACAACGTGCCATACAACTTTTGGAACAGGTAGATATGGTAGACCATGCCTATAAGCTGCCGTCTGAGGTATCTGGTGGACAGCAGCAGCGTGTTGCTATTGCACGCGCTCTGGCTAACGATCCGCCAATTCTGGTAGCAGACGAACCAACGGGTAATTTGGATTCGAAGTCGGCAACGGCCGTTTTCCACCTATTCGAATCGCTCGTAAACAATGGCAAAACCATCGTCATGGTCACCCACGACACCGATCTGGCCGCTCGTGCTTCACGTACCATCACCCTGGCCGATGGCAAGATCGTGATGCCACAATCTGTGCTGCGCCATCAGGCCGTGTATGCACAACCTGCAATGCAAATACAATAAATATTTAAAATGAGCGTTTGATTTTACATCCCATCTCGGAGTGGAGACTTTAACCAGAACCGTTCCGGCTAAAGCCTCCACTCCATGACCTTTTTCGGGCGTTCGTTATGAGAGGGAAACATGTTTGAGCAAAGACCACGCTGGCGCAAAGTGTTGCGCGATTTGTGGGGGAACAAAATTCGCACCTTTTTGGTTGTGTTGTCCATTGCAGTTGGTGTATTTGCGATTGGCATGATCAACGGTACACAAACATTGCTTGATGAAGATTTGTCTCAAGCATATTCGGCAACAGATCCGGCAAGTGCGCAATTATTTGTGTCTGGTTTTGATGCGGAGCTGATGAATACTGTGCGCCGTATTGATGGTGTGGGAGAAGCAGATGCGCGGCGGACTTTTGATGTTCAGGTTCAAGTAGGTCCCGATGAATGGCGCACGATGAATATTATTGTCTTCTCTGATGCTGAAGACGTACGCACACATTTGGTAGATCCCTGGGAGGGCGAATGGCCGCCACCAGATCGGGGTATTGTGATTGAACGGGCATCGCTGCCTTATACGAATGCTGAAATTGGTGATATGCTGACGATTGAGGCGGGAGACGGCCGTTTACGCCAACTCCCCATCACCGGCACAGCACACGATATTTTTACAAATCCAGTGCAGTTTACCAATCAGCCCAACGCCTACATGAGCATCGAAACAATGGAATGGCTTGGGTTTGGCAGCTATTTTGATGAAATTCACATTATTGCGGCTGAGAATGCGCTGGATAAGGAACATGTAACGGCCGTTGCTAATACAGTCCAAAATAAACTGGAACGCGCAGGCTATACCGTTTACTTCACCTGGATTCCAGAACCGGGCGAACACCCCGCCAGCGAAGCAATTAACCCATTGCTCTCCATTTTGGGGATATTGGGTGTTTTGGCGCTGGGGGCCAGCGGCTTTTTAGTGGTCAATATCATCAATGGTTTGTTGGCACAGCATACTGAGCAGATTGGTATTATGAAAGCTGTCGGTGCGAAATCTGGTCAAATTGTGAGCATGTATTTTGTAACAGTTGTTATGTTTGGGCTGCTGTCATTGATTGTGGCTGTGCCTTTAGGCGCGTTAGCCGCTTATGGGTTGACCACCTACATGGCAACGCTGATAAACTTCGATCTTGCAGGGTTTCGATTTGTTCCCGCTGTTGTCATGCTACAGGTCGCTGTGGCAGTCATTACACCCGTGCTAGCCGCTGCGATTCCCGTGTTTCGTGGCGCACGGCTAACTGTTCGTGAAGCGTTCGGTGAATATGGCCTGGGCAAAGGGCAATTTGGCACGCATATCCTCGATAAATTTGTGGAATGGGTTAGTGGCCGTTTACTCAGACTGTCCCGCCCGATGCGTATCTCCATGAGGAACACAATTCGGCGCAAGGCGCGGTTATTTTTGACCTTGACAACCTTAACCTTAGGTGGCGCAATCTTTATCGGCGTACTCAGCGTCCATTCATCGTTATTGGCGACACTTGATGATGCATTAGGTTACTTCAATTATGATGTTGAGGTTGACTTTGATCGTGCCTATCGTTTGGAAATTATTGAACGGGAAGCGATGAAGGTGGATGGGGTAACGGCCGTTGAAAGCTGGTTAGCCCGAGGCGCACGTCGCATTCGTCCCGATGAATCTGAAAGCGAAAATATGTTTCTGGTTGGCACAAAAGCGGAAACAGAGTTTATTGAAACAACCCTGCTTGAAGGACGTTGGTTGCTCCCTGAGGATACAAACGCAGTTGTCATCAACTCGCTCGTACTTAAAGATGAAGATGACATTGTTTTAGGTGACACGATTGAGCTAAAGATTGACGAAAAAGAGTATGAATGGGAAGTCGTCGGTATCGTGCAAGGTGTGATGACGGGACCCATCCTGTACGTCAATCAGCCGTATTTGGCAAAACAGCTGCATGAAATCGGCCGTTCTGGTTGGGTATTGATAAAAACAGATCAACAAGACGCCGCTTATACAGCAGAAATCGCTCGAAATCTCAAGGATCATTTTGCTGCTGTTGGGATGCAGGTGGGTTCTACAGAAACCATTGGCGAAATCAGTGAAACAATTGCATTTCAGTTTCAAAT
>QQUD01000776.1 GCA_008501785.1 Chloroflexota bacterium | reverse complement strand
CTTGTGGTCGCCTAAAAAGTGTAAAGCTCATCCATTTAATTTTGAACCATGCCAAATTTTCATAAATTTTATTAACGTGTTCTGTATATTGATCAATCTTGGTATTCTGGTGGACGAATGACGACAACGGGGCATGTTGCATCGTGCAAAACATCTTCTGTTACGCTGCCAAATGCCAGACGGCGCAGTCCGGTGCGGCCATGTGTTGCCATCACAATTAAATCCAAAGATTGCTCTTTCGCAAATCTGAGAATGCATTCAGCAGCCTGTCCACTCGTCACCACCGTGAGTATTTGCACACCCGCATCAATGTGCTTATGCACCACTTCACGCAAATATGCCTCTGCTTGCTGCCGCATAATTGCAGTGGCCTGATCAGATGAACCGGTTGCCAAACCAGTTGCACGGGCAATTGCGGCAGTTCCCACGTCTAGAGCTTCTTCTTGTACATGGAGTACAGTGACTTCCCCACCATAACAACGAGCCATATCCACTGCTAAATTTAATGCATTTTCAGCAGCGATAGAGCCATCTAATGGAACCAAAATCTTTTGAAACATGAGATGCTCCACTATCAGAAGAGGTGCAACGCACTTCGGAAAGTGCGTCGCACCTGAATAGGTTATGAAGCGGACCCGTTCATTGCATGTGGCTGGCCCATCGTTGCCAGCTTGTGTCCTTGACGGATCACTTGCAGATTGCTCTCCAGCAAATGTGATTTGCTAGCCGGTAAGTGGTCGATCAATGATTGCTCGACGGATTCAACGGGAAGAACTGCCCGTTTTGCCAACATGGCTCCCAGTGCAGCCATATTCATCATCTTGACCGAACCACACTCTTCTGCAATCTTATTGGCTGGTACATAAACCACGTCAATATCGTCGCGTTGTGATGTAGAAACAACGATGCTGCTATTGATGACTAGCAGCCCACCTGGATTGATGAGGGGTTCATATTTGTCAAACGAAGGTTGATTAAAGACAACCGCAATATCTGACTTGGCAACAACGGGCGCACCTACCGGTTCATCACTAATGATGACTGTACAGCTCGCCGTGCCGCCACGCATTTCCGGTCCATACGATGGAATCCAGGTAACAAAACGGCCGTTATCCATTCCTGCATATGCTAATAACTGTCCGGCAAACAAAACACCTTGTCCACCAAACCCTGAAATAATAATTGATGTTTCCATCTAAAATCCTCAATTTGATTTAAGAATTTAGATTTACGATTTACGATTGGAGGAAGCAACTTAATCGTAAATCGTAAATCATAAATCGTAAATTCATCAAGCCAGCGCAATTTCTCTGGCCAACAATGTTTCAATTTCTTCAGTCAATACCTCACCCAAACGCTTAATGCCTGCTTCGATTTGCTCGGGTTGGGCGTTTGAAAAGTTGAGCCGCATCGTGTTGTGCCCCGTTCCATCGGGGTGGAAAGTACCACCCGGTACAAAAGCCACGTTATTTTTGACGGCTTTTTGCAAAAGCGGTGTGGAATCGATTTCTTCCGGCAGCGTCACCCAAAGGAAGAGGCCGCCTTGTGGACTAGTCCAACTCACCCCGTTCGGAAAATTTTTTTCCATTGCAGCAAGCATGACATCACGGCGTTCATGGTACACCTCACGAATAGTGCGTACATGCTCTTGCACAAATCCATCTCGTGCCACTTCGTAAGCCACCATCTGGTTGAAGGTGCTGGTATGTAAATCCATGCCTTGTTTAGCAGTGACACAATGCTGAATCACGTCGGTTGGCGCAACCATCCAGCCCAGCCGCAAGCCCGGGGCCAGCGTTTTGGAAAAGGTACTGAGGTAGATAACGTTGCCTTGGAGGTAGCTTTGGTGATTACGGCCGTTTAGCCTTTCCGCATCTAACACCACCAGCGGCGGGAGATGCTCCCCTTCAAAACGAAGTTCACCATACGGATCATCTTCGATAATGGGAATGCCAAACCGGTCCGCAATATCAATCAAAGCCAAACGCCGTTCTAACGAGAGCGTCACCCCACCCGGATTTTGGAAGTTGGGCAGGATGTACATAAATTTAGGACCACTGCAAAGCGCCTCTTCCAATTGATTCGTGCAAATGCCGTGCGCATCAACCGGGACCGTTGTGTACTCTGCCTGATAGGAACGCCACGCCTGCAGCGCACCCAGGTAAGTCGGCTTTTCGGTGAGAATCAGGTCACCTGAATTGATTAGCACTTTACCAATCATATCCAATGCTTGCTGCGAACCGCTGGTAATCATCACATTTTCAAGCTGCGCCTGGATGCCATAGCTGGCCATCATTTCCAAGATCAGCTCACGCAGCGGCACATACCCTTCGGTTGTGCTGTACTGCAACGATGCGCTGCCTTGCTCAGATAGCACCTTTTCCGACGCAACTTTAAACCGTTCAATTGGAAAAAGTTCGGGAGCTGGTAAACCGCCAGCAAAGGAGATTACCTCCGGGCGTTGGGTCAATTTCAGCAGTTCCCGAATCGCAGAACTACCCATCCGCTGCATCCTTTGTGCATAACGGTGGTTCCACGGGGTTGTCATTTTTGACTCCTTAGTTAACGTAGGTCAAGACGCTGTCTTGACCGGGCAAAACAGCGTTTTACCCTACGTTTATCTAATATTATTTGCGACGACCGCGTTTCTTTAACTCATCAGCTACCTTATAATCTCCTAACTCGTAATAGGGCAGCATTTCATCTTTGACCCAATCAACTGCATCTTGGGGGGTCATCTTCCAGTTGGTTGGGCAAGATGAGAGCAGTTCAACCATGCTAAAGCCAAGCCCTTTAATTTGTGCTTCAAACGCAGTTTTCACAGCTTTTTTGGCCTGAATCACATGACGGGCATCATGGAGACTGCGACGCACACTGTAAACGGTTCCCGGCAGTTGTGCGATCAACTCGGCCATGCGGAAGGGCATGCCCACAGAGCTTACATCACGCCCCAGAGGTGATGAGGTTGTTTTTTGACCAATGAGCGTAGTTGGAGCCATTTGGCCACCGGTCATGCCGTAGATGGCGTTATTGATGAAAATAATCGTAATTTTTTCACCGCGTGCAGCGGCGTGAATCACTTCACCCATCCCAATTGAAGCTAAATCACCATCCCCTTGGTAGGTAAAAACAACTTTGTCTGGATTAACGCGTTTGACGCCGGTAGCCATGGCTGGCGCACGACCATGTGCAGCTTCACAGGCATCGAGGTTGAAGTAATCGTATGAAAATACGGAACAGCCAACGGAGGCAACTAAAATTGTTTCCTCACGGACATTGAGTTCGTCTAAAACTTCGGCAATGATGCGGTGCGCAGTGCCATGTGTGCAGCCGGGGCAATAATGCATGGTGCCATCACAAAGCGACTCTGGCCGTTCGTAAACTAATTTTTCATTGGGTCTAATTTCTAACATGGCCATTTGCCACCTCCATCATGCCAATATCTGTTCCATTTAGCTGGTTGTGTAATTTCAGGATGGCTTCTTCAATTTCTTCTGTCATGGGCACAAATCCACCCATGCGTCCATAGAATTCAATTGGCGTTTGTTTGCCAACAACTCGCTGTACATCATGCAGCATTTGTCCAGCATTCATTTCGACAACCAACAAGCCTTTGGTTTTCTCAGCCAGTTCAGCTAATCTTTTTTCGGGGTAAGGCCAGAGGGTCATGGGTCGGAATAATCCGACTGGTACGCCTTCGCTGCGCAGCTTTTTAACGGCCGTTTGCGCCACCCGCGCCGCCGTTCCGTAAGCAACCACAACCATTTCAGCATCATCAACAAACAGTTCTTCGTATCGCACTTCGTTGGCCTGAATGTCAGCCAATTTGTCTTGCAGCTCAAAGTTTAATTTTTCTAGTAATTCGGCACCCATATAGAGAGATGTGATTCGGTTTGGTTTGCGATCTTTAGAACCGGTTAATGCCCAAGACGGCCGTTCCTTCAGTTCCTGCATTGGTGGCAGTTCAGCCGGTTCCATCATCTGACCAATCGCGCCATCAGCCACAACAATGACCAATGTACGATACTTATCGGCCAGATCAAATGCCAACACCATCAGATCAATGGCTTCTTGCACGGTTGATGGGGCTAAAACAATGGGATGGAAATCGCCATGGCCTGCGGTCTTGGTCAATTGATTGTAATCAGCTTGTGAAGGCTGAATATTGCCCAAACCAGGCCCGCCACGAACAACATCAACAATTACCACCGGCACTTCAGATGCAGCAATATAGCTAAACCCTTCCTGCATCAAACTAATGCCAGGGCTGCTGGATGAGGTCATCACGCGCACACCAGAAGCAGCCGCACCATAAACCATGTTGATGGCCGCAACTTCGCTTTCGGCTTGCAAAAATGGACGACCTAATTCAACCATCCGTTTTGACATATGCTCTAATAATTCTGTTTGTGGCGTAATGGGATAACCAAAATATGCTTCGCAACCGGCACGAACGGCCGCTTCAGCAAACGCAACATTACCTTTAAGCAACTGCTTGGACATGTTGTTTCGCCTCCTTTTTCTGGGGTAATTCTTTGTAAACGGTGATGCAGCCATCTGGACAAACAACAGCACACAAAGCACAGCCGGTGCAATTATGATGTGGGTCTAATAAAATGACCGGTCGGTACCCTTTGGCATTGAGTTCTTCTGACAACTCAACCACACTTTGGGGGCACGCCGGACGGCACAGTTCGCACCCTTTGCACCGCTCAACATCGATTACGATTCTTCCACTTGCCATATGGGAATCCTCCGTGGGAAATAATTTTGCTAATCATTGGTGGGGTTTTTCCCACCTGCTGTCCTTGATAATGGGAACCTTTCAATTACAGCGCGATTCGTCGATAAGTATTCAATTCAAGTATTGCACACCTATCAAACAGCTAAATCAAATTATTTGAGCGCAATACGAGAATTGTTGGGCAATTTGCCACTAATATTATCCAATATCCTGTACTTATTGCACAGTGACATAGCACCTTTTATGATATGAGGAATGTCATGTTGATTAAAATTGAAAGATAGGGGGGTAGGAGGAAAGAGGGGCAAACGGCCGTTTGCCAATAAATTTAATTGCCATGCCACCATTTCATAAACTTTTTATAGAATATGCTGCCCAAAAATATAAGACCACCAATAAAACTAATTGCAAAAACAATCCACAAAGCAACTTCAGCAATATCTCCCAAAGGTGTAAAGACAATGCCTGCAGCAAGCCCAATAAGACAGGCAGCCACAAATAATATTCCCAGTACAACACTCCCTATCAAAACAACTGACAAAAATACCAAATACCCCACAGCAACTTCTGGCCAAAAAAGTAGCGTCAAAACTAAAAAGCCAATATTCACTATCCAGGGAAGCAGCATGATAATCATTTGCAATTCCGGAAGTGAAACACCTCTCAGCGATCTCGTCAAGATTGAGATAATTAGATTAATGACAACACATGCAATAAAACCTTTGTGTTGGTCAGTTTTGCGTTCATTATCCGTTTCATACTGTTTTTGCCATTTCATAAGGAAACCTCCCGGCTTTCGAAAGTTCGCCCAAGGGGATACCGTCGCCACCACCAAATTGCCAGCCATACCCAAACGCTTATGCAAATAAGCTGAATCCCAGTCAACCCGAATGCAATGGGTGGGTATAGGCGGATAAATTCAAGCCAGAATCGGAATAGGGTATAAGCAGCGAAGTAAATGTATAGGAGGGCGTTATCTCGTTTGATAAACGGCCGTAATCGCCAGATAACACCCAACATAAAAAGGTTGAATATCAGCTCGTACACCATCGTAGGATGATGGCTTTCACCATTGATGATCATCCCCCAGGGCAACGTTGTCTCTTTACCATGACAACATCCCGCTAACGTACATCCCACACGCCAGACAACGCTGGCAGCCGCTAATGCAGGTGCAAAATAGTTACCGGTGGATGGCAGTTCTAGGCTGGTCCGTACTGCCAGCCCACCCAAATAACCACCCAACATGATACCCAAGATATTTCCAGGTGTACCAGGGCGAAACAAGCTGTAGAACTCTAATAATTCCTTTAAATTGCCTGGTTCAACCATGAAATGCGAGAGGCGTGCCCCCAAAAAAGCCCCAACCAACACGCCTAACCCCACCGGAAAACTACGTTCTAACTTGTAATCATTTGCAGTCGCTAATCTGGCAGTCATAACAAACAGCAATATCATTCCAAGTAGAATGAACACACCATAAGAGAATATAGGCACTGAACCAATGTGAAATAAGACTGGGCGCATGCATACCTCTTTCAGTTTTTGTGATTAGGAGATGGGTAGATGGAGAGATCGGACCTCCTGCTCCTCACTATACAATATAACTCGGACCATTTAAACCAACGGATCTGATATTCACGTGTGTTTTTCGGAAATATGTGGAGTTAAATAGCAATCCTCCTCAAAAATGGACAAAACCAAACAGTTCGATATAATCGCGCCCGCTTAGTCAATTCTGACTATTCAGTTTAGACCTGGAGCACCAGCATGGAACGTGAGCTTGTTTTATTAGGTTTATTAAATCGGCAGCAAATGCATGGGTATGAGCTGCATGAATTTATTGAAAACAATCTGCAAATGTGCATTAATTTGAAAAAGCCAACCGCTTACTATTTGCTCGAAAAGCTGGAAAAGCGAGGTTACATCACGCAAACTGAAGAACGGCAGGGCAATCGCCCACCTCGTCGCATCTATCATCTTTCGGAAACTGGGAAAGCGTATTACCAACAATTGCTGCAACAAAATTTGAGCAGCTATTTGCCAGCCCGGTTTGGCGGAAGTATCGGTGTGGCGTTTTTGGATGATGTGGATCGGAAAACGGCCGTTTCCCTCCTCAAACAACGCCACCAACAGCTCTCACAATCCCTATCAGACGCCCAACAAATTCCAGATCATCCCGGCGCATTCCAATATCTCATCGACCATCAACGCGTCCATCTCCAATCTGAACTAGATTGGCTCGACAAACTGATTCAAACAATTGAAAAAGGTTAGCATTTCAGCAGGTCAGCATTTCAGCAAGTCAGCCCAAAAGCTGATACCTGAAACCTGATACCTGACACCTTTCAGGAGCATCTTTTATGACCCAACCAACCAATCAGGGCGATAAACTCGATTTCAAAAAAATAGCCCCAATCTTAGTCATTGTGCTTGTTGACCTGTTGGGGTTGACCATCATTATTCCACTGCTGCCGCTGTATGCGACGGCATTTGGTGCGAATGCGTTTGTGATTGGGGTGTTGGGGGCGGCGTATCCGATAATGCAGTTTTTAGGTGCGCCGGTGTTAGGCAGGCTGTCAGATAGATACGGCCGTAAACCCGTCCTTGTCGTTTCCCAAATCGGCACCTTTATCGGTTTTTTGATGCTTGGTTTTGCGAATATGCTCTGGCTAATTTTCCTCTCCCGCATTATCGACGGCATTTCTGGCGCAAATATTGCCACCGCACAAGCGGCCATCAGCGATAGCACCACCGAAAAAAATCGTACCCAAGGCTTAGGATTGATTGGTGCCGCATTTGGTCTTGGATTTATCATTGGCCCAATTATTGCCTTTGGAGCATTGGCTGTATCCAACAATAACTACCAAGCGCCCGCTTTTGTGGCAGCTGCGTTTTCGTTGGCTTCCATTATATTAACCACCTTCTGGTTTGAAGAGACCTATCCTAAATCTGCTCGCAATGAAGTCAAAGAAAAAAGCCCATTTAATCTGAACGCTCTTATCGAAGCTGTAAAGCATCCAAATGTTGGTTTTCTGTTGGTACTCATGTTTGCTCAACAATTGGCATTCGGTGGATTTGAGCAAATATTGGCACTTTTCACGCTCAATCGGCTGGGGTTCAATGCCTCTGGCAATGCGGTTGTGTTTGTGTTTGTGGGCATTATTATTGTTGCAGTGCAAGGTGGGCTAATTGGCAAATGGAGTCGGCGTTTTGGTGATAGGCGTCTGGTTTATGCTGGGTTAGCGCTGCTTACGATTGGTTTAACAGCCGTTGGATTCACCCCACGCACGCCCCCTCCCTGGTATTCAAAATCAGAACTCGAAGCAGAACTAACCCAATCAAATGAAACACCGGTAGGAACAACACAAGCTGAAAATCTTGCCGTCGAGATACCAGATGATACCCAAACAGGGTGGATAGGTTTGGTCTGGATGTTGATTGCCATGATTCCAACTAGCATAGGTGGTGGCATTTTGCGGCCAACCATTAACAGCCTGATCACAAAACGGGTCGAATCATATGAAGTTGGGGGTACATTGGGCATATCATCTGCATTTTCGAGTGCAGCCAATGCATTAGCGCCACTCATCGGAGGAGCGTTATTTCAAATAGTTGGCGCTACGACAACGTTTGTTATTTGGGGTATGTTTTTGGGGGTTTTGTTTTTGTTGGCGCTGCAAAAAATCAAACCGGGGCGAGAGGAAACGGCCGTTTCCAACCTTCCACACAGCAGCCCCACCCACTAAATCACGAATAGCACGAATGAACGAATGACACGAATTAAAATTTTCCATTCATGTCATTCGTCTATTCGTACCATTCGTGATTCCATTAATCCCTCAATTCACTATAAACATTGAGCTTAGCCGAAACGGCCGCATCATAATATTCAACAATAACTCGCGTCACACCATCGAGTTCAATTCTATCCGACTTATAAGGTTGATCAGCACCAGAAGAGTTCCACTCGTCAATAACCAGAACACCATCAACATAAACACGCACACCATCATCAGCCGTCGCAAAGAATTTATATTCACCTTTGCTAAAATCAATTTCACGAGTAAAGCGAATTGAGAAATTATCCGCATTTACACCATCAACAGGTGCATCCTGACCCCAATTAAAATCGATGCTGCCATATTCTATTGTTTTGACAGGTGAACCGCTTAAATCTGTATTGTTAAAGAATTCAGCCTTCCAAACATTACTAGATGTTATACCCTCTTCCCAAGTCAACTTTGCTACAGCATCAGAAACAACCTCAAAATATTCAACGATGATTGTATGTGTTCCAGACGACATATCTCTCGTAAAAATAACAACGCGTTCGCCACCTTCATTCCATTCATCGAGCACCAACGAACCGTCAATA
>QQUD01000800.1 GCA_008501785.1 Chloroflexota bacterium | reverse complement strand
AGAAAACTACAAAATGTGGCCCTGTCATTCCCGCGCAGGCGGGAATCTACTCGACTACGTCATGGATTCCCGCCTGCGCGGGAATGACAAGTTCCCTATTACCGTTTTATTTTCTTAACGTTCATAACCCCTCGCGCAGTGAGAATGGCAATTACCCCTTGCTCTAAATTTTGTCTGGTTGTATAGTTGTCTGTACAAATATTACAATTGGACACAATTATGAACCCATTCCCTATTCCCAAATATTTTCAACTCGCTGAACGGTTACGTGCCAAAATCACCTCTGGTGAAATGAATGCTGGTGATCAACTGCCAACCGAGGAGCTGCTGTGTCGGCAGCATGACGTTAGTCGTGGCACCGTTCGCAAGGCAATTGAACTGTTGCAAAAAGAAGGGTTTGTGTACCGTGAACAAGGGCGCGGCACGTTCGTCCGCATCACCCAACCCAGTACCGCCTTGCTCACACTTTCCAACTTCGATGAGGAAATTCACCGGCAAAATCGCACCCCATCAACACAGTTGGTTTTAGCCGAATGTGTCCATGCCACCCCCGAAATTGCCAACCGGCTCCAGATTCCCGAATCAACGAAGGTGCTTCATATTGCGCGACTGCGTTTAGCCAATAATCAATTGGTTGCTTATGAAGAGCGCCATTTAGCCCACCACCTTTGCCCTAAATTACTTGATGAAGACCTGGAAAATAATTCTATTCATTGGTTGCTGGTGCATAAATTCCAGATTCCGCTGGTGCGACTCGAGCATACGGTGGAAATCGGCCGTTTATCCAAAGCACATGCCGAAGTACTACAAGCTGAACCCAACACAGATGCCTTATTTATTGATCGTTTAACGTTTACCGAAAAAGACGGAACCCGTTTTCCTGCTGTTTGGTACCACGCTATTTATCGTGAGGACCGGTACGGTATGGAGGCGCGAATACGGCCGTCTTTGTAGCATGTTAGCCTGTCAGCTAGTCAGCTAATCAGCAAAAAAAGCTGAAATGCTGAAGTACTGACTAGCTGATTAGCAAATTCCAAAGGAGTCCCACATGTCCCGAACCGTGCGTGCCCCGCGTGGCACAAAGTTGACCTGTAAAAATTGGCTGATTGAAGCCCCGTATCGCATGTTGCAAAACAATTTAGACCCCGATGTCGCCTTTGATCCGGACAACCTGATTATTTATGGTGGACGTGGCAAAGCGGCTCGAAATTGGGAATCGCTGGAAGCCATTCTCGAGTCGTTACGCAATCTTGAGCCGAACGAAACCTTGCTAGTGCAGTCCGGCAAGCCGGTGGCCGTCTTCACCACTCACGAAGATGCACCGCGTGTACTCATTGCCAACTCAAACATCGTACCCGCCTGGGCCACCCAGGATAACTTTGACAAGTGGGAAAAAGAAGGGCTGATCATGTATGGTCAGATGACGGCTGGCAGTTGGATTTACATTGGCACTCAAGGCATTTTACAAGGTACTTACGAGACGCTTGGCTCTCTGGCTCGACAAGAAGGCTGGGGTAGTTTGAAAGGTAAATTCGTTTTTACGGCTGGGTTGGGCGAAATGGGCGGGGCACAACCTTTGTCGGTGACGATGAATGATGGCGTGGCCTTGATTGTGGAAGTTGATAAATGGCGAGCTGAACGCAGGCTGTCGATGCGCCAGCTTGACGTGATGACTGACAGCCTTGAAGAGGCGATGACCTGGGTGGAAGAAGCTGTAAAAAGCGAAACGCCGAAGTCAATTGGTTTGATTGGCAATGTAGCAGAAATTGCGCCGCGTTTGGTGGAGCTTGGCGTGGTGCCAGATGTGGTTACAGACCAAACATCGGCGCATGATCCGCTGTACGGCTATATTCCCGCAGGGATGAGTGTGGAGGAAGCGGCTGTTTTACGCGAAGCCGATCCGGTCGCATATCAACGCCAGTCTATTGACTCGATGACCGAACATGTGCGCGCTATGTTGGCATGGCAAGAGCAAGGCGCTGTTGTGTTTGATTATGGCAATAATTTACGGCAGCGAGCATTTGATAATGGCTTGAAAGAGGCATTTAACTATCCTGGTTTTGTGCCCGCCTATATTCGACCCCTGTTTTGCGAAGGGAAAGGGCCGTTCCGCTGGGTGGCGCTCTCGGGTGAGCCACAAGATATTTACGAAACTGACAAGGCCATTTTGGAACTATTCCCTGAAGACGAACATTTGCATCGTTGGATCAAAAAAGCTCAGAATGAAATTGAATTTCAAGGGCTGCCGTCTCGCATTTGCTGGTTGGGGTATGGCGAACGCGTGCAGGCGGGTCTCAAATTTAATGAATTGGTGGCGTCTGGCAAAGTAAGTGCGCCGATTGTGATTGGGCGCGATCACCTGGACAGCGGCTCTGTTGCCAGCCCAAACCGGGAGACGGAAGGGATGAAGGATGGCTCAGATGCGATTGCAGATTGGCCGCTGCTGAATGCGATGGCAAACGCGGTTGGTGGTGCGACCTGGGTTAGTTTGCATCATGGTGGTGGGGTTGGCATTGGCTACAGCATCCACGCCGGTCAAGTAATTGTTGCCGATGGCACCGAAGCCGCAGCCAAACGGCTTGAGCGTGTGCTCACCATCGACCCTGGCATGGGTGTTGTTCGTCATGTGGATGCAGGTTATGAGCGTGCTGTTGAAGTGGCAAAAGAGCGTGGCGTTCAAATTCCAATGCTTCAGTCGAGAAAGAAATAATTATTAATTGGTGATTGGTGATTGGTAATTGTTAATTGAAAGATGTAGTGCCTCCTCAATTAATAATTAACAATTAATTATCAATCATTAACAATTCCCCAGGATTCCCTATGAAACTTATTACTATCAATGGCGAAAATTTAGAAGTGGATGAAGTGGTGGCGGTGGCAAACGGCCGTTCTGTCACGCTAGACCCTGCTGTATTACCCGCTATCGAACGCTCACGTGCAGCTGTAGACCGTCTGGTCACTGAGGGCAAGATTGCGTATGGCATCACAACGGGGTTTGGTCGGTTTAAGGACCGGCTGATTTCACCCGATCAGGTTACGCAGCTTCAGTTAAATCTGGTACGCAGCCATGCGGCAGGCGTGGGGCAGGCACTGCCCGAAAGCGTGGTACGGGCGATGCTGCTGGTGCGGGCCAATACGCTGGCAAAGGGCTATTCCGGTGTACGCTCCGAGGTGATCGAGCTTTTGATTAGCATGTTGAACCGGGGTGTACATCCGCGCATTCCATCACAAGGGTCGCTGGGGGCCAGTGGTGATTTGTGTCCGTTAGCACATTTGGCGCTGGTGGTGATTGGCGAGGGTGAGGCAGTGCATCATGGCGATTTGTTAGATGGTCGTACTGCACTGCGGCGGGCTGGTTTAAAACCCATTACGCTCAAAGCCAAAGAAGGGCTGGCGTTGCTCAACGGCACCACCTTTATGGTGGGCATGGGGGCGCTGCTGGTGCGCCGTGCGATTAACTTGTCGTTTTCTGCTGATATTGCGGCATGTATGAGCCTGGAAGCGCTGCATGGCACTGACAGAGCCTACGATGCACGGGTTCATGCTGTGCGACCGCATCCACGTCAGATTGATGCGGCGGCATTTTTGCGGCAGCTGCTGCAAGGTAGTCAACTGCTGCGCAAGGATGATCCGAACAATGTGCAAGACCCGTACACGCTGCGCTGTGTGCCGCAGGTGCATGGCGCGGTGCGTGATGCGATTGCGTATGCGCAGTGGGTGATCAATATCGAACTCAATGCTGTCAACGATAATCCGATCATTTTTGTGGATGATGAAACGGATGCGGTAGATGTGATTTCGGCGGGCAATTTTCACGGTGAGCCGATTGCGATTGCGATGGATTACATGAAGCTGGCGCTGACGGATTTGGGCAATATGAGTGAACGGCGCACGGCGCGGCTGGTGGATGCGGACAGCAATGGTGGTTGTTTGCCCATGTTTTTGACGCAGCAGGGTGGTTTGGAAAATGGGATGATGATTGCGCAATACACGGCGGCCGCGCTGGCATCGGAAAACAAGGTGCTGGCGCATCCGGCAAGTGCAGATTCGATTCCGAGCAGTGCGAACACGGAAGATCATGTGAGCATGGGGGCAACGGCCGTTCGCATGGCTGAGAAAGTTTTGACGCATGTGGAAACGATTGTGGCGATTGAAATGCTGGCTGCTGCTCAGGGGATTGATTTTCGGCGGCGCGAGATGCAGGTAGCTGGATTGGGGCTGGGGAGGGGAACGGCCGTTTCCTACAACCTCATCCGCGAAAAAGTGCCATTCCTCGAAAATGACACCTTCCTTGCGCCTCACATTGAGCAAGTGCGCCAGCTCGTTGCAAGTGGTGCGATTAAGGAGATGGTAGAAGCAGAAGTAGAAGGGTGAGCGGCAATTGTGTAAAAACAGTCAACAGTCAACAGTTCACGGACAACAATCAACGGACAACTGACTTCTCGATTAATGACTACCAAGCTATTCGACTAAAGACGACAGGACTAAAAAATGCACGTAGATTTATTGATCAAAAATATCACTCAACTTGTGACCTGCACGACAGATGGACCAAAGCGTGGGGTGGCGATGCAGGATGTAGGGATTGTGGAGAACGGTGTTGTGGCGGTGAAGGATGGTGTGATTGTTGGGGTGGGGGAAACATCGGATTTCGCCAGCTACACCACCGACAAAACCATCGACGCCGCAGGTAAAGCCGTTGTGCCTGGGTTTGTGGACCCGCACACGCACACCATCTTTGGTGGCAACCGGGCGCATGAATTCGAGATGCGTATTCAAGGCGCATCATACATGGAAATTATGGCGGCGGGTGGCGGCATTGTGAGCACAATGCAGCACACGCGGGATGCGTCAGAAGAGGTTTTGGCAGCATCGGCGCGGAAGCGTCTGGATGAAATGGTGTCGTTGGGCAGTACCACCGTCGAAATTAAAACAGGGTATGGGTTAGATGTGGCTACTGAATTAAAAATGCTGCACGTGATGGAACAACTCGACGCCACCCATCCTTGTGACATTGTTCCCACGTTTTTAGGTGCACACACTGTCCCGCCCGAGTTTGCAGGCGACACTGAAGGGTATGTGCAACTCGTGATCAGCGAAATGCTGCCAGAAGTGGCAGGTTGGTACAAGCAATCTCGATTTGCAAAAAACAATGTACCGCTGTTTATTGATGTGTTTTGTGAAGACCATGCGTTTGATGTGCGCCAGTCGCAGCGCATTTTGCAGGCGGGCATTGAGGCCGGTTTGCAGGCCAAGATACATGTGGATCAGTTCAATGCGTTTGGTGGGGTGTCGATGGCGGTGGAGTTGGGTGCTGTTTCTGCAGACCATTTGGATGTGACGAATGCGGCTGAGATTGAGCGATTGGCAAACTCAGGCACGATTGCGGTGCCACTGCCAGCGGTTAACTTCAATTTGGGGCTGGATGTGTATGCTGATGCACGACGCATGATCGATGCAGGTGCGATTGTGGCCCTGGCTACTGACCTTAACCCTGGTTCGGCCCCATGTCCGTCGATGCCGCTGGTGATGGCAATTGCCTGTCGCACGCAAAAGATGCTGCCCTCCGAAGCACTCAACGCCAGCACAATCAACGCCGCCTACGCAATTGGTTTAGGCGAACGTCTAGGCTCTATTCAAGTGGGCAAGCAGGCTGATTTGCTCGTTCTCAATGAAGCCGATTATCGCCACATTCCATACTTTTTTGGCGGCAATCCGGTATATAAAGTGATTAAGAAGGGGGAAGAAATTGGACGCGGATGAACGCGGATAAACGCAGATTGGAAGATACGGAAGGTATTTCATGTTGAACAAATTGGGGGGCATTAGAATGCAGTCTAAACTTGTCTTTATTGGGGGTGCGGCACGAGCTGGCAAAGGGATATTGGCTCGCCGTATCCTGGTGGAGATGCAGATTCCATTTTTGAATTTGGATGTGCTCAAGATGGGGCTGACGCGTGGTGTGCCGGAATATGTTATTGATCCTGATACGGGCGGAATGCAGGTGGCTGAACGGATTTGGCCGCTGGTGCGTGAGATGAGTAATTCATTGCTACGTGAGCAGATCGATTATGTTTTTGAGGGGGAGGTGCTGCCGAAGCATGTGGATGCGCTGCGGCAGATGTATCCGACGCAGGTTTATGCGTGTTTTCTCGGGTACAATGCGATTGCCCCATCGCAAAAACTGCATGGGATTCGGACTCATGCGGGGTATCCGAATGATTGGCCGCGGGATTATACGGATGCTGATTTGCTGGCTATTATTGAGCGGGAGATTGCATTTAGTCGATATGTGCAGGCTGAGTGTGACAGGTATCAGTTTTGTTATTTCGATACGTCACAGAATTTTGTGGAAGTATTGGATGCGGCTGCTGCTTATGTGCGGGGTGTGGTGTAGATATGGGTTTGGCGATTAAAGATTGGACCAATCTTCAAGATTGCTCCAATTTTTTTAACATCGTGACCGTATCACCGTTAACGTGTTTAGTTTCAAATCCGAGGCGTTGGTAGAGGTGGCGGGCGGGATTACGGCCGTTTACACTCAACGAAATCCCTGGAACCCCAACCTCTTTTGCGGCATCAATCAGACGAGTCATTAAAGCCGTTCCCACACCTTGCCCCCGAAATGATGGCAACAATGCAATCGAAAGCTCTGGAATGGATGAATCGACAAAACCATAACCGGCATTTTCGGCATCAAACAGCCGCAGCCATGTTGCCCCAACCGGTTGATTGGTTTCCTGGTCAATTGCCACAACGCCTAAATCTGAAGGCTGCCCCCAATCTTTAATGTACTTGGCTAAACTGGGTAATTCAATAATCTCTCGCGTTGGCGGATGTTCTCGGAACGGTTTCATTTAGCTTGCTCGCTGCCCAATGAAATCAGCCTGGCGTCATAAATTATTTTATTTTTCTAAGCTGATAGCTGACGGCTGATACCTGATTGCTGCTAGCTGCTCAAAGGAGAAAGTCATGCTAAATACCGTCCATCTGACGGACTATCATCCCGACACAATGGGGTGGTACGATGATGTGCTAACCGGATTACAAAAACCTTATAAAACTTTGCCGCCAAAGCTGTTTTACGATGAACGAGGATCGCAGTTGTTTGATGCGATTACGGAACTGCCAGAATATTATCCGATGCGCACCGAGCAAGCGATTATGGATGCTCGTGTTGGCGAGATTGCTGCGCTGTTTGGTGAGGATGTGCTGCTGGTGGAGTATGGCAGTGGGTCTAGTCAAAAGACGCGCACGCTTTTGAGTCATTTGCAATTGGCAGGATATGTGCCGATTGATATTTCACGGGATTATTTGTGGGAAACGGCCGTTTCCCTTTCCATCGCCTATCCCGATCTACAAATCATGCCCGTGGCGGCCCCCTCATTCGGCCAACAAAAAGTGCTGCGTGGTGGCTGTTGGGTGACGCGCTCACGTGTCATCCGCAACACCTGGCGCAACTTCTACACACCAGACCGAAACAACATTTACGCAGGATTTCGCACAGTAGCCCGGTAAGTACATTGCACCTGGGAGGGGTGTTTACTTTTTGCTTCCCCACCAAAATACAAATGTCGATAACAGTGTGGCGGCCGTTGCCACCCAGAGAATCGCGTGACCATCGGCAATATCCCAGATGTTTCCGTAAAGGATGGCACCTAAGCTGTTGCCGACGCCAAAGATGCAGGCATTGGCTAATGCCTGCGTTGTTGTCTTCATGCCGGCCGGTGCAATTTCATTGGCAAAACCAACGGAGGCGATGCGATAGATGGCGAATGAGATGCCTATTGTGCTGATAATCAGGATGATTTGAGTGGGTGTTGCAGCTAAAGCCAGGCCCCCTAAAATGATAGCCTGACCCAGTAGGCCGACCGTGACCAGCAGCCGGTAGCTATATCGCTTGAAAATTGTGCCGCCCAGAAACATCATGGGCACTTCGAGAATGGCTTTGGCCGCAAAAAAGAGACCAACCTGAGCATTTGTGCCCCCAATCTCTAAAATGTGCAGCCCCATAAACATGACGCAAGAGATGCCCACACCAAACAGCACGTTTGATAAGAAGAACATGGCTGTTTTGCGGTGGCTGAGTAACGATGTGATGCCTTTCCAGATATTGGGTCTGATTTGTTTACGAATGGGCATGGTGAGGGCCAGTCCGGCTACACCCAGTCCGAGAAAGGCGGCTTGCAGCCAAAACATGATTTCGATGGGTGTGTTTGTGAGCAGTTTTCCCAGGCCATAACTGGCGACAATGAATCCAATGCTGCCCCAGACGCGAAAAAGACCGTATCCCTCTCCAGACTTCTCCGATAAATCCATTGCCGCACTGTCAATAAACGACAATATCGGATCACGGTGAAAAAACAGCAAAATAACAAGCAGCATCATCACCCAGAATTGATTCGTGATCAGAAAAAAGAGTGTGACACTTCCTGCAATAAAAGCCATCAAGCTGCTCAACTGGCGGTGAATACGAAACCGATCTGCCAGGGCGCTCCAAAATGGACTGCCAACAAGCGCAAAGAGAGGTGGAATGCTGCCTAACCAGCCAATTTGTGCGCCACTAAAATTTCTTTCGTGTAGAAAAACTGTGAAAAACGCAACGTAAAAACCGACTGCGCCATAAAACAACACATAGATAAGTTTAGCATTGCGCAAACTGCGCTTCAGGTCACTATCTAGTTTGCCTGCTATCGTTGAATGAGCCATCCATATTCTCCAAAAAGAAGACCCTTAAACGCTTCCGTCTAAGGGTCGAAATATGCTTTTATTTCAAGCAAAAAAGATATTAAACGTTTTAAGGCTATCCTGCAAGGCGCTGCGGTAATAAATTTGAATGGTTGCGGCGCACGTACCAGATTAGCATGATGATGCTGAGGCCGATGAGCAGCCATTCTTCTGGTTCAGGGACGCCCGTTATTGGCACAGGATCAAGGGTTGTTTCACCAATGTCTTCGAATTCGCGGTCGAAGCGGTCTTCTTTTTCGGATAGTTCGCGCAGCAGCTCTTCTTGACGGGTGTTGACGAGCACAATCATCGACGAGTAGGGGGTGACGATGCTGTTTTCGATGGCTAGTGCGTGCAAAGTGTCGAGCATTTCCAGGTCGTTTAGGCTGCCACGGT
>QQUD01001106.1 GCA_008501785.1 Chloroflexota bacterium | reverse complement strand
AACGGTGCAACCCGTTCCACAATGGGGCGGTCCGTAAACCAAAAGTCAAGGTAACCAGTATATTCCATGATTTTGTGTCCCGTAATCGGTTAACAGATTACCGATTACTAATTACCGTTCACCATTACGACATGATCATCCCACCATCCACTTCAATCGCCTGGCCGGTTAGGTAGCGCGAATCTTTCGACGCTAAAAAGGAGATGACTCCGGCCATTTCCCAGGGTTCAGCCAGCCGTTTCATGGGGCAGTCATTGGCCCGCATTTGCAGCCATTCTTCGCCAGAAATACCATCCAACGCGCCCACTTTACCGGCCACGCCGCGCACCATGTCCGTCAGCGTATTGCCAGGACAGACCGCATTGGCCGTTGCGCCATACGGAGCCAATTCCATTGCTACTGAGCGGGTCAAGCCAATGACACCACTTTTGGAAGCAGAATATTCGGCCGAGGCGACCCAGCTTGTTTTACCGGCCATCGAAGACAGGTTGATAATGCTGCCGCTGCCCTGGGCCATCAAAATAGGGACGATGGCCTGGTTGGTTAGAAACGCACCTGTAAGATTGATGTCAATGGTGCGCTGCCACTGCTGTAAGGGCACTTCAGCCAATGGCGTACCGGTGTAGATGCCAGCCGAGGCGACCAACACATCAATACGGCCCCATTTTTCCATGACGGTAGCGACGGCCGTTTTCACACTCACCTCATCCGTCACATCACAACGTAAGGCCACTGCCTCCACGCCTAACTCGCGGCAGGCAACGGCCGTTACCTCATTCGCCTCCTCTGCTAAATCCAAACAGGCAATCCGCGCTCCTTCCTCAGCAAACCGATACGCACACGCCTCACCAATCCCATTGGCCGCACCGGTAATCATGACTACTTGATCTACAAACCGTTTCATTTGAATCTCCGTTATAGTAAACGGTGTTCGGTAATCAGTTAACCGATCACTGATTACCGTTTACCGATTACCTTCTAAAATCCCCATCGCCTCATCAATCGAAGCATCCTGATGAATCAATGCCGCGACCGCCGCTGTCATCGCCTGCGGATCATCAGCCTGGAAAATATTGCGTCCAATGGCCACGCCTACCGCGCCCACATCCAAGGCGGCCCGGATTTTCTCAAGCATGGTGCGTTCGCTGCCTTTTTTTGCACCACCTAAAATCACGGCGGGCACATAGCAACCGGCCGTCACCTGCTCAAATCCGTCAGCGTAAGGGATTTTCATCCAATCTGAGCCTAATTCTGCGCCCACGCGGGCGGCAATGGCCACGCTTTCGGCCGTACGCATTTCGGCCGGACTGTCGAACCCACCCGGAACCATCTCACCCATCACCGGTATGCCCCACGCATGGGCTTCTCCGATAACCTGGGCCAGCCGTTGCAGCGATTCTGCTTCATCTGGTGCGCCGGGAAAGGCCGAGACAGCCACCGCATCTGCGCCCAAACGCAGGGCATCATCGACGGTGTAGAACAAACCACCTTGACCCATGTCGCCCAGTTTAGTACCGCCACCATCTACCCGCATAATCAGCCCCAGGGGAGCGATCTCTTTGGCAAATCGCGTGGCTGTGCCATAGGAGGTCAGAATGGCATCGGCACCACCAGCTACGATTTTTTGCAGCGTGATTGCCGGTTGCTCCATCCCTTTCGCTGGCCCGTCAATCATGCCATGATCAAAGGCGACAATAAGCGCACGCCCATCCGGGCGAAAAATTCGGTTCAAACGACGTGTTGTAGACATATTAAGCAATCCTTTTAAATAATTCCGGTGTAATCTGGTAAACGGCCGTTTCCCCTGCAAAGAAACGGCGCAATTCTTCGACCGCCAGCTCGCCCATCCGATTGCAATTTTCAATGCATCCGGCAATGTGGGGCGTAACAACAACATTTGGCAATGTGCGTAATGGGCTGTCAGCAGCAGGTGGTTCGGGATCGGTCACATCGAGGAAGGCAAAGAAACGGCCGTTTTTCAACTCTTCCACCAGCGCAGCTTCTTCAATTAGCGTCCCCCGCCCCGTGTTAATCAACAGCGCATCATCTTTCATCAACGCCAGCCCCGCCGCGTTCAACATTTGATACGTCTGCTTGTTCGCTGGGGCATGCAACGATACCACATCAGCGCGGCGCAGCAGTTCATCTAGTTCTAGCTTAACAACGCCCAATGCGACTGCATCCTCTTGTGTGACGAACGGATCGTACAGCAAAATCGTCGCGTCAAACGGTTGCAGCAGTTCGATGACATACCGCCCAACATTGCTGGCCCCAATGATGCCCACTTCTTTACGGAAAAGCTCGCGGGAAAACCATTTGTCCCAGGCTGGCGAATCGCGCCAGCCGCCATCGCGCACATGCTGCCCCAGCGGCCAAATGCGCTTTTGGCCAACGATCATCAGCCCCAGGGTTGTTTCGGCCACGTCCCGCGCCAGGGAGACGCCCGCACTGGTCAGGTGCATCCCCCTTTCCCAAAAAGCGTCGCTTACAAAACGTTTGACGCTGCTGCCCATATGGGCCATTGCCCGCAAATGAGGGGCAGCCGCCATTACATCGGCATCCAATTGCGCCACACCCCAAGAAGTGATGATGGCATCTGTTTCTGGAATTAGGGCAATAAGTTCCTCTTTTGTGGTCGGTTCTTGCCCTTCGTGGTGAATGACGGTGGCAAATTCTGCCAAAGCGTCCCAGGCTCCCTGGCTGAACATGCGTTTGTAGTGAGCTTGTCCAATAGTAATTGCTACGGTTGGTTTTGTCATAAAATCCTCTTTAAAGATAAAATTTAATTATTCTCCGATTTATACGATTCAAACATCTGATCATACTGTTCCTTCAATCCCGCATCTGGCATCATATCTCGTGCTGGCTTTTGGAAATTGGATAAGCCATCTTCAATGTTGTTAAATGCGCCAATGCCGACGCCAGCAAGCACGGCCGCTCCCAACGCCGGCCAGTTGTCATATTGCGGCAGCCGGATGGGAATACCCGTCACATCTGCCAAAATCTGTGGCCAATATGGACTTTGGGCCGCACCACCAACCATCCAAAGTCTTTCAACTGGCAGCCCTGCTTGCCTAATTGGCTCTAGCGCCCAACGCAATTCAAAGGCCGCGCTCTCCATAATCGCCCGCGCCATATCGGCCCGACTGTGGCTTATTTGTAAGCCTACAAACCCGCCGCGCTGTGTTGTCGCTGGGTTGTCATGGCCGCCAGTCAGCGGTAAAAAGAAAAGTGTATCACTTGGGTTGGTTCGCGCTAGTTCGTCGTCTAATGCGGCAAACATTTCGCTCCGCAGTTCCGTCCCAAATGGCCCGCGCCACGCCTGATAGACCCACCATTCCAGTGATGCGCCTAATCCACCTAACGATTGGGAGATAGTGTAACGATGATCCACTGCATGAAAATTCCAATCCAACGCCGCTGGAACCTGATTCATATCCGGTGAATCGGTTACACCGGTGATAACCCAGGCTGTGCCGCAGGCCAGCAGCAGCTTACCCGGCGCATTCACGCCCAGTCCCAACGCTGTGCAAACCTGATCGTGCCCGCCATTCACCAGTACGGCACCATCGGAAAGTCCCGTTGTGCGACGCACTTCCGGCAAAATCTCGCCAATCACAGCTCCGGCGGGGTGAATAGGGGATAGTTGTTCCGTCGTGATGCCAGCCAAGTCGCACAATTCATCGCTCCATTGGCCGGTGCGAATATCCACAAGCTGCATCCCGCCGCCGTTAGATGGATTGGAAGCGTAGCGCCCCGTCAGTCGATAAGCGATGAAATCGTTGACGGAGAAGTAATGGCGGGCGGCAGCAAAGATGGCCGGGTCGTGTTGGCGCAGCCAGGAGATGGTAGGCAAGCACAGTCCTGGATACAGTGACCAACCGCTGATCGGTTTGACTTGTTCCTGAATACCTTCATCGCGCCATTTCTGGACTAATTGTTCGGTACGGCCGTCCATCCACGTAATAATTGGGTAGACTGGTTCTCCGTTGGCATCGGCAGGTAGCAGCGACCCGCTTTGGGCGGCCATGCAAATCGCTTGCACTTGAATATCTTGGCCAACTTGCGCGACGGTTTGGCGAACGGCCGTTACCACCGCCCCCCACACTTCCTCCGGGTCTTGCTCCACCCACCCTGACTGCGGCGAATAGTTACGATAGGGTAACGAAGTCGCCCGTGCCAGCTCCGTGCCAGTCAGATCAAACAATACCGCCTTCGTCGTCGTTGTCCCGACATCCAATCCCAGGAGCGCATCCATCAGCCGTGCTCATGCTTTCGATGGCCGAAACGCTGGCCGCCATCCACCGCCAATGTTTCACCGGTTACAAAATTGGCTTTAACAAAATACATGACTGCTTCAGCAATATCTTCCGGTCTGCCCCAACGGGCGAGCAGCGTTTTGTCGGCCGTGCGGGCAATCATCTCAGCATCGAAATCGGGTGGGGGCAGCACTGGGCCGGGAGCGACGGCGTTAACGCGCACCACTGGAGCCAATTCCAACGCCAGTTGGCGGCTCATGGCCAGCAGCGCCGACTTACCTACGCTGTGAGCGATGAAGTTGGGCCAGGGTTCGTAAGCAGCTAAGTCAATGATATTGACGATGGCTCCTTCACCTTTGGCCAGCATCACCGGGGCGACGGCATTGGCGCAGTAAAACGCGCCGTTGATTAAAATGTTGGTGACGCGATGCCAGCCATCTAAATTATCAGTGGGAAAGGGGGTTTGCTGCCACAAGGAAGCATTGTTGACCAAAATATCTACGCTGCCAAATTTTTCCTGGGCAGCGGCAACCATCGCTTCAACCTGTGGGGCATCGCCGATGTTGGCTTGAACAGCCAAAGCGCCGACGCCGAAGGATTGGGCGGTAACGGCCGTTTCTTCTGCCGAATCCGCTGATGAGTGGTAGTTAATCACCACATTTGCCCCAGCCCGCGCCAACGCCAACGTGATCGCTTTGCCCACCCGGACTGCGCCACCCGTAATGAGCGCTGTTTTGCCTTTTGGATTCATTTACTCTTCCCACCCGATGCTAGCAAGGTATGGTACAAAAAATACACGTACATAGATGAAAATTATCCTGTTGGTAACACCCATTCCTCAACGGGAACAGAATATACTGTTGGACCTGAATGAGCTTGGCTAAATTTATTGTGAATCACTTGATCTATATTAATGTGGAACTCTGATTCTAAATTAGGCTTCGAGTTTCGATCTTTTTGGTTTACCCATCCAATTACTTTAAACTTATATCGACCAAGTATCCACTCCGAACTCTGAACCGAATTGGCGGCTTCAAATTCTATAAACAATGTCTGGTTATTTTTGGGCATGACTGCAATTGGATATGGATCGGTTTCTTTTTGGACAGCACCCGCACCGGGCTTGTATTCGTAGAACAGTTTCCAGGGAAATTTATATATTTTGTTTTCTGGACTCCTAACTTCAACTTCAAGACGATGGACGACGCCTAACTTCGATGTCTTGTTTACGAGATTACATCTTAAATGAAATTTTGAAACATACTCGCCTTTCGAGAGCACGAAACCGATACTGTCGGCTGGATAAAACTTAACTTTGACTCGCCGCAAAACTTCGACCAGAGCATAAATTCCACCAATAAAGCTTAGAATAGCTGTAATGATTTGGAAGGGACTAAGATCACCAAAGAAATCAGCAATTGTCTGTTGCATTCGCATATCCTTAAAATTCACAGGATTCGTTGAGCTTGCCCAATGTTTTGCTATGTGGCACTGCTCAATAGTTTTCGCAAAAATTTCATACTCACTGTGGCGGCTAACTCTCCACTACAACGCCTGCCCGTTTAAATAAATTGGCGCAAGTCTGCCTCGCCTGCGCCAGGAGCGCTTTTTCATCCAGGAACAGGATTTCCTTGTTTTGCATGAGGAGACGGCCGTTTACAATCACCGTATCCACATCGCGCACCGAAGCGTTATAAACCAGCGCCGAGGGTATACGATGTACCGGCATTGCCAGCGGTGTGTCCAGATCAACCAGGGTTATGTCCGCTTTCTTGCCCACTTCCAGCGACCCGATTTGCTCTGGCATCCCAAAAGCGATCGCCCCACTGCGGCAGGCCATCCACAACACATCTTCCGGCAGCAGCACTGTCGCATCCAGCGTGTTCACTTTGTGCAGCAGTGCCGTCGTCTTTAGCAGTTCCATCATGTCCTGGCTGTTGTTGCTGCCGGGGCCGTCGGTTCCTAATGCCACCGTAATACCTCGCTTGAGCATCTCCGGCACCGGCGCAACACCAGAAGCCAGATACATATTGCTGATCGGGCAGTGGACGACGATGGCCTTATGTTGGGCAATCAAGTCGATTTCGTGGTCGCTCAGCCAGATGCTGTGGACAAGCTGCATCTGCGGACCCAGCGCACCGATATCGGCCAACCACTCAATGTGGCGGCTGCCCCGTGCTTCCAGGTTCATGTCCACTTCCACTTTCGTTTCGGCGACATGGATATGCGTGCCTGCTCCCCATTGTTGGGAGATGTCATGCGTCCGGCACATGGTCTCATCAGTGCAGCCCCACGGAATGAGCGGACCAAATTCAACACGGATGCGGCCATTGCCATTCACTTCCCACTTTTCCCGCAGCCGGATCGTTTCACTAATAATTTGTTCCGGCTCTTCCATCAACGAAGGGTGATAATCCATATCGGCCCAGCCGCGGGCTAGCAAAAAACGCAGTCCCGCTTCATCGGCAGCGCGGCAGACGCCATCGTCGTTGCCTGGCTCGGTGTGAATGTATTGATGGTCAATGACCGACGTTGCTCCGCCGCGAATGTTTTCCACCATGCCCACCATCGCCGCCACATAAGCCTCCTCTTCCGTCAAGCATTGCGCAACGGGCCAGATGGCTGTCTTCAGCCAATCCAGCAGCGGTTTATCGTCGGCAAGTCCGCGAATGAAGGTTTGGAAAAGATGGGTATGGGCGTTGACCATCCCTGGCATAACGGCCATCAAATTAGCATCAATGACTGTGTCTGCTTTGTGCAGTTGAGATGGCGCATCACCGGAAGCAACGGCCGTAATCAAATCATCCTCAACAAAAACATACCCCATGTTATAAACTTGCTGGGCATCATTAACAGTGACAACAGCCCCATTTTTAATCAGAATTGTACTCATAGCCTTCTCCCTGTTTAGGCCACACGAAACTTTAACGGCCGGTCATTTATATGATTAACAATATTGACATAATCGTTAGCTCTTGCTTGGCCGGCTGCGGCCAATGAGCCAGCAGCAATATGCGGTGTGAGCAAAACATTGTAGCCAGCTTGGGCTAAATCGATGAGCGGGTTGTCCATTTGGATTGGTTCCCACTCAAACGTATCCAATGCTGCGCCGCCCAATTTGCCGTTTTTAACAGCTTCGGCCAACGCCACTTCATCAATGACGCTGCCACTGCCGCAGCTTGCCAGACAAGCACCGTCCTTCATTTTGGCAAAAACAGCAGCGTTCAGCAGCCGATTGGTGCTGGCAAAATAAGGCAGCAGATTGGCAACAAAATCGCTTTGGACCAACAGCGCCTCCTGATCCACATAAGTCAGCCCCAATTCCACTTCGACTTGTTCAGGTAGGCGACGGCGTTTGTAGTAAAGGAGGGTGCAGCCCCAGCCTTGCAGTCGCCGTGCCAACTCTGCCCCAATTTCGCCAAATCCCAGGATGCCAATCGTTTGCTGCCACAACCCTTCCGCATTCTCCCGGTTCGACCAGTTATAGGCGAAGGTGTCTTCGTCGGTGCGCTTGCTCTCGCCCCATTCAGCGCTGGCCGCCAGTGCAACAGCTTCCGATTCACGCATCTTTTTGCTCAGGGCCAACATTTGCATCACCATATGCTCGGCCACACGAATGACGGTGACAACCGGCCAGTGGCAAACAGCGATGCCTGCCGCCGCCGCTGCGCTTACGTCAATGTCATACGTCAGCGACCCCAGCCGTAAAATCAACTTCAGGTTTGGCGCGGCCTGGATTAATCCGGCGTCAATCGTCCCGGCGCGTTCAGAAATGAGGTAATCAGTTTGCGCCAGATGGGCCAGCAGCGTTTCCCGATCCGGCTGACGTAACATGGTGACGTCTAGCATCTCTGGGGCGGCATCTAATGCGGCTTGTTGATGCCGTTGGCCGCGCTCGGTGGTGAAAATGGTTTTGTATCGTTTCATGTTTCTCCAAAGACCCTAAGGGTTTCCAAAACCCTTAGGGTCTGCTGCCGCGAATTCGTTTTACTGGAGCAAGTGCATCGATCTCTGTGATTAACCCATCCAAAACAGGCTCGAACTCAGCCAGCAACGGCCGTTCCTCATCCCAAATTCGTAAATTACTATCTAACAGCAGCAGTGCCGCCTGTGCCGTACCAGCCAGCAGGCTGATGCTCATTTCCATATCATCTTGCACCCGCTCGCTGACCATTGGCCGAAACGTTTGCAAAATTTGAGCCACCTCAATCGAAAGTCGGCTTACCTGCGCTGGTGCATCACACAACAGCCGCTGCCCGGCCAATGTTTCTCCCGCCTCGCGCAGTGCCACAAATTCGGCAATGGCGTTCGCGTCCCGGTCACACCAGCCCAGCAATGCTTCTTTGATGGCCGCCAGCCGCTCAATTTGCTTGTGCACGTCTTCGTGACGCAAATCCAGATCATCGCGGCTGATTTGCAAGCACGCCTGCCCTAATGCGACGGCCTGAGCCGCCGCAGCAGCGATGACAGCGCCAGCCATAGCATGCTGCTGCTGGCTGACCTCTTCGGCAAAATTGGCAATCGAGTAATCGGTGATAATGCTCATTGCATTTGCTCTAAAATCGTGCGGCATTCATCTTGTGTAGCCGAACGTGGATTGTTGTGGATGAGTACCATTCGGGTCGTCTCTTCAGCGATAGCGTCCCACGCCACGCCATTGAGGGATAAATCCAGCTCGCGTAACGATGTGGGCAAGCCCAAATTGCGGACAAACTGCGTCAGGGTAGATACGAAGGTTTCGTCGTTAGCTGTGGCCGCTAGACCAAAAGAGTCGTTCAACCTGCGCCGACGTTGGTCGGGAATAGCCGGGAGATTGAAGCGCACAACATGGGGCAGGATAATGGCGTTGGCCAGACCGTGATGCAGGTGTAAATGGCTGGTCAACGGCACAGAAAGCGCCTGGATCAACCCA
>QQUD01000430.1 GCA_008501785.1 Chloroflexota bacterium | reverse complement strand
AGGTCCAGTAGCGGCCAGCGGTGAACTTGTGGTAGCGGAACATATCAATCACTTGTACGCCACAGTGAACGGCTCCAAATAAATCTGGGCGTTGGGTCATGCAGGCAGCCACGAGCAAGCCGCCGTTGCTGCGGCCTTCGATGGCGAGGCGTCCTTTGCGGGTGTAGTTGTTAGCAATTAGCCATTCACCGGCCGCAATGAAGTCGTCGAACACGTTTTGTTTATTGGCCAACATGCCAGCTTGATGCCATGCTTCGCCAAATTCGCTGCCTCCACGCAAGCAAGCGTGGGCATAAATGCCGCCTTTTTCAATCCACGCCAACCGGGTAGGGGAGAAAAGGGGCGTCATGTTGATGTTGAAACCACCGTAACCGTACAACAGCGTTGGATTGCTCCCATCCAGCTTCAACCCTTTTTTGTAGGTGAGAAACAGCGGTATATTTGTGTCGTCTTTGGATGGATAAAGAACTTGGGTTGTTTCGTATTGCGATGGATCGAAGTCGAGCTGTGGCTGTTGGTGTGTGTGCAGCGTGCCGGTTGCAAAATCGAAGCGCAGGACGGTGGGTGGATAGAGGAAGGAGAGGAAGAGAATGAACATCTCGGTGTGTTTGCGCTTGCCGCCCATTTCGAAAATGGTGCCTGCTGTGGGCAGTTCGATCTCGCGATCCAATGTGCCGTCCAGGTTGTAGACAAACAGCCAGTGGTGGGCGTTGTGCAGTCTGGCGATCACAAATTGGTTGTTGACCATGAGGCTGAAGGCGATGGCGTCGTTTTGTTCGGGAATTAGCTCTTGCCAGTTGTCGCGTGCCGGCTTGGTGAGGTCGATGGCGATAACACGGCCGTTTTCCGCCTCAAAATCCGTCTGAAAATAAAAAACCGTGTCATCACTGCCAATACAGTTGTACCCAGCATCTAGATCATCCAACAAACGAACAAACTCACCATCACTTTCTAAATCCTTGTAGTAAAAGCGGTTGCGGCGATCGGTGCCTTCCCAAACGTGGAGGGTGAGGAAACGGCTGTCTTCTGTCATGTACGGCTGAAAGCCCAAGTCTGGCGCGTCAGGACGGGCATAAACGAGCTGGTCGTCGCTTTGTGGGGTGCCTAATTTGTGATAGAAGACGCGGTGGTGCGAACTCGGTGGTGCGTCGGACATGTCGTCGGGGGATGGATAGCGGGCGTAGAAAAATCCGGCGTTGTCGTCTGTCCAGGCGGTGGGTGTGAATTTACACCACTGGATTGTTTCATCGAATGTTTCATTGGTTTCCATGTCCAGAATGCGAATGTGCTGCCAATCGCTGCCGCTTTGTGAGAGGTTATAGGCGAGAAAACGGCCGTTTTTGCTCACCGCATACATTGTCAAAGCCAGTGTACCATCCTCACTTAGCGTATTCGGGTCTAGCACAACGGTTGGTTCATCATCTAATGTGGTTTGACGACACAGCACAGGCTGGTTTTTTAGCCCATCATTAAACTGGAAAAAGTAGCCTGACTCTTTTTTGTGAGACGCATTGTATTTCGGATAGTCCCACAGCTTTGTTAGGCGTTCTTTTAACTCAGCCCTTACCGACAGTTCCGACAGATAACTTTCCGTCAGCTCATTTTGAGCAGCAACCCATGCCTGTGTTTCTGCAGAAGCCGGGTCTTCTAACCAGCGATATGGGTCAGCAATGGGCGTGCCATGATAGTCATCAACAACATCTGTTTTCTGAGCGGGAGGGTAATGGAAAAGTTTTTGACTTACGTTTTTCATACGTTTGTGCCTTTTTAGAAATTAGATTTTAATTATTCATGTTTGGGCTAGACTTGTAAGCAATGAATGCTTATGCTTTGTCCAATAAACTCGCCTTATATGGCAAGAATTGTACACGCTTCCGATTTTCTTTGCCGCATTATCATCACAATCATTAGGGGAATCGCATATTGCCGTCCGCTGAGAGGGGAAGGGTATGTATTTATGTTAACTTTTGCAATTTGTTAAAAATGATAATTACGGACAAGAAAAAATACGGATGTTTTGAATTTTTTATCAGTGGTTCTTCATATCTCCATATGAAGATTGAGTATTAAATGACAGTTAAAAGCTACCTGTTGGTTAGATGAAAAAGTCATGGTGAAATTACCCAAATGACATGACATTGATCACATGCAAGTGAAAGGTGGGTTGGTTAGCATTTCCGGTGGAAACGAGCAAAGCTTGTTTCGGAGGTATTTATGACTTTACAGATGTGGATTGTATTAGCTATTTTAGTAGCAGCTATCATTTTGTTTGTAACAGAATGGCTGCGCGTAGATGTTGTTGCTTTAGGTGTTGTGGTGGCCTTGATGTTATCTGGGGTACTCACAACGGGTGAAGCGATATCGGGATTTTCAAGTACGGCCGTTCTCACCATTGCTTCGTTGTTTGTCGTGGGGGGGGCAGTGATGCACACTGGGTTGGCGGGGGCTATTGGCCGCCGAATTTTGTCTATTGCTGGTGACAGCGAAGTGCGTTTGATTTTGGTGATTATGGGTGCAGTCGCCTTGTTGTCTGGCTTCATGAGTGACACGGGTACAGTAGCCGTCTTGTTGCCAGCGATCATTAGTCTGGCGACAAATGCCAAAATTAGCCCGTCAAAGCTCTTGATTCCGCTATCTTTTGGTGCGCTGCTTGGTGGCGCCATGACGCTAATCGGAACACCACCGAACATTATTGTCAGTGAACTGCTGCAAGAAAGTGGGTATGAGCCATTTTCCTTCTTCAGCTATACGCCAATGGGATTGGTCCTGGCTGTACTTGGTATCACCTTCATGCTCTTTGTTGGTCGCAAAATATTACCGAGTCGTGCTGTCCAAGTTGAAACTCAGAAGGTAGAAACGCCAAGCGAATTGGTTGAATTATACAAATTACCAGAAGATTTATATCGTATGCGGGTTCGTCGTGGGTCTGAACTGATTGGGCACACTGTTTTTGACACGAACTTACGACCTGAGTTTCATGTAAATGTGTTGAAAATTATGCGCCCTGCTGAGATAGAAAGTGAGCAAGCAAACGGAAGCGTTCAACACGAAGAAAAAGATATGCCGATTATTCCTGATGACGAAACGACCATTCAATTTAATGACGTGTTGGTCGTGCAGGGTGAAAGCATTGATGTGACTCATGCGGCAGCATCGTTTGGGATGGGTGTGCAGCCAGCTAAACCCAAAGATCAGAAAGCGCTATTTAATCATGAGGTGGGGGTTGCGGAGCTGGTTCTGCCACCCCGTTCACAATTGGTTGGAAAAACATTACCCGATTTGCGATTTGGGACGACCTACCGGTTGACGGTATTGGCGATTCGTCGCCCTGGTTCTTCAGAAAAGTTAGATTTAAAAACCACACGCTTGCAATTTGGTGACATTTTGTTGGTGCAAGGAACCTGGCGCGACATTCAACATTTGCGAGATTTTAGACGTGACTTCGTGGTGATGGGTGAACCGGAAGCAAATATTGACCGGCCAGCTCGTAGCAAAGCGCGTTGGGCTTCCGCCATTATGATTGGCATGTTGTTTTTGATGATCGGTGACATTCTCCCGGTTGCGCCATCGGTGATGCTGGCGGCGCTGCTGATGGTGCTCACCGGCTGCCTGACGATGGACAAGGCATATGATGCGATTGATTGGAAAAGCATTGTGCTGATTGCCGGAATGCTCCCGATGAGTACGGCGCTGGGCAAAGTTGGCCTGGTTGATGTGGTTGCCACTGGCTTTGTGGATACGCTGGGTGATTGGGGACCGTTGGCAGTGATGGCGGGGTTGTTCTTATTGACAACTGTCTTTACCCAGGTTTTGTCGAATACGGCCACGACGGTGGTGATTGCCCCAATTGGATTTGCAGCGGCGATAACGTTGGGTGTGCTGCCACACGCATTCTTGATGGCGATTGCGATTGCGGCGTCGATGGCATTTGCCTCACCAGTGGCTTCGCCAACGAATACGTTGGTGATGGGAGCCGGGAATTATCGTTTTAGCGATTACATCAAGATAGGGGTGCCGATGTTACTTATTATGTTGGTTGCCACAGTGCTGCTGTTGCCGTTGATTTTCCCGTTCTAATAAGCGATTCGTGACTCGAGACTGGGAGATTAGGAACCAGGTTTCTGATTTTGATGACGAGTTGTTGAGTGAAACAGATTTAAATGATTAGTATGAGCTACCGGACGGCTGTCTGGTGGCTCATACTAAATTTCTAATGGCTCTATATGGGTTTCAAGGAGATGATAACAAAGTATCAAGCAAAGATGGCAACAAGGCCTTTCCGCGCTTACGCACATTGTGAATGAACGCAAAGAAACCAAGAGAAATTGTCTATTTATCTTGAGAAATACCTCGATGTGGCCGCAGCCATGACCTTAACAATGACCAAATGCCTTCAATCGAATAATGGATGTCTCTTCCCTTGGTTATCTCTTTCATCAACTAAATTCCCAAAATGGAATGGGTTGCTATTGTTCCTTCTGACGACATCTTTTACCTCATTTTAAAATGATGCTGTCATTTTCACCTGTTTGGAGAATGAGGTTGCCCTAAGCCAAAGTGTCGTTCGGTCCCCCTACCTGATTTTCCCTGGTATACTGTTAGATAATCTCTAGGCAATCTGCTTTTTGAATAACTGCCTCGCAGCGACAAACAACGACTATTTCAACCATTGAAAAAAAGAAGGAAATGGGTTTATGGCACATCAGCTAACCTTATCCCTACTGGGTACCTTTGACGCGCAATTGAACGGTCAGCCCATCCACCGCTTTGAATACGACAAGGTGCGTGCCTTGTTGGCCTATTTGGCTGTTGAGGCAGACAGACCCCATCGCCGGGATGTGATCACAGGGTTGTTTTGGCCGGAACATGCTGATGCGGTGGCTCGCAAAAGCTTGAACCAGGCACTATACACGCTCCGTAAGGCATTGGGTGATTCTAAACAAAGTGAGACCCTCTTTATCCTGGCAGACAGAACGGCCGTTCAGCTCAACCCCAACGCCGATGTGTGGTTGGATGTGCGAGAATTTGAGGCGGGAGTTGCGGCCGTTGCCAATCAACGTGACGATGGGAATGTGGAAACGGCCGTTCTCCCTCAACTTCAAACCACTGTCGCCCTCTATCAAGGCGACTTTCTCAAAGGACTCTCCATCAACGACAGCTCCGACTTTGAAGACTGGTTGGTAGTGACACGCGAGCGGCTGCACCGGCAAACGATTAAGCTGCTGGACAGGCTAACCCAGATTGAAACCCATCGTGGTGAATGGCAGCAAGCTTTGCATTATGCACGGCGACAGGTGGAGCTGGAACCGTGGCGCGAGGAGGCACACCGCCAGATGATGCTGCTGCTGGCCCGCACCGGCGACACGAACGCAGCTATCGCCCAATATGAAACCTGCAAAGAAGTATTAACCACCGAATTGGGTATGGAGCCAATGCAGGAAGCTACCCGTCTATATCAGCGCATCGTGGCAGTGCGCAATGGTGAGTATCCACACAACCTGCCCCACCAGCAGACAGAACTGATTGGCCGCGAGGATGAGCTACAGCAGCTCAAGCAGCTCCTGGCCCATCCGTACAAACGGCTGATTACGCTTGTTGGGCCGGGCGGGATTGGCAAGACGCAGCTAGCGATTGCGTCCGCTCACCAAAACCGACACCGCTTTTTGGAAGGTGTTACCTTTGTGCCGCTGGCTGCCCTGTCGGAACCAGAGCAGATGATCACGAGCATTGCCAGCAGCCTGAACTTTCCACTGCGAGCCGATGCTCGACGTTCCCCTGCCCAACAACTGCTTGATTATTTTCGGCGCAAAGAGATGCTCCTCGTTCTCGACAACTTCGAGCACCTTTTAAAGGGTGCTGACTTTCTCGCACGGATTTTAAGCACAGCCCCAAACATGCAACTCCTTGTGACCTCGCGGGAGCGGCTGCAGCTACAAAGTGAGCAACTATTTCCGGTGAGTGGGCTGGAATATCCGAATTTGGCAGATGAACGTGCTTTCAATTCCGGGACCCCAGAGTCGAATCATAGTGACTTAACCTATGCAGCCGGGCAATTATTTATGATAGTAGCACAGCGGCAACAACCTGGTTTTTCGCTAAAAACAGCCGATGAGGTTCAAAAATTGGCCACTCTTTCAAATCTGGTTGTGGGAATGCCCTTGGCGCTGGAGTTGGCGGCTTCGTGGGTCGATATGCTATCGCTGCCCAATATCCTTGATGAAGTGCAAAAGAGCCTTAATTTTTTGGAAAGTGAACGGCGGGATGTGCCGGAGCGTCATCGCAGTATCCGGGCAATGTTTGACACCTCGTGGCAGCTGCTCAGTGAGCAAGAACAGGCCATCTTTGCCCAACTTTCCGTTTTCAAGGGTGGGTTTACCCGAGAAGCAGCAAAAGCGGTAACAGGAGCATCGCTGCGCCAGTTATCTCGTTTCAATCGTAAATCTTTGGTGCAGTATGTTGAAGAAAACGGCCGTTACCAAATCCATGAGCTGCTGCGCCAATATGGGGCAGAGCAGTTGGGGCAGGATGTAGAGGAGGAAACGGCCGTGCGTAACCGTCACGCCACTTTTTACTGCACTTTGCTACAAAAAAAGGAAGCTGAACTCAAAGGACCAAAACAAGTGACCGCCCTGGTTGAAATTGAAGCAGATCAAACTAATATCCGAACTGCCTGGAGATGGGCAGTGACACAAGGTCAGGTTTCTCTTCTCAACCAAGCTATGGAGGGCATAGGTATTGGTTTCAAGAGACTCAATTTAAACCAAGAGGGTGAGACACTCTTCCAGCTTTGCGCCGATAAATTAGTGATAGATGTTTCTTTAGAGTCGCAAAGGGCCTGGTTGAGGGCCCAGAGTTGGCTGACACGCTTTGTTATTTTTCACGAAAAGGATATAGCCATCGAAAAAAGTCGGCAAATCCTGTCTAAATTATCTGAATCCCCTTTTACTCGATTGATAAAGGGAAAAGAGAAGGCATTTATTCTCTTACAACTTTCAACAAATTTTTACTTTGTTGATTGGCAATTGAGCCAGACACTTCTAGAACAAGGGTTGGCGCTCTATAAAGCAGCTGACGATCTGTGGGGGATTGCCGGCTGCTTATCCAGTTTAAGCAATGTAGCCTTCTTTTTAGAAAATATAGATGAATCAATAAAACTGGAGCAAGAGAGCCTGAAGCTAAGTAGAAAAATTGATAACAAGCATAGAATTAGTATTTCATTATCTAATTTGACAGAAACGTTAATGATTTTCCAAAAAAAGTCGAATCCTATCGAAGTCAAATCCTTGATTAAGGAAAGTATGGAAATCAGCCAAGAGATCAAATCACCAACAGCAATTTCACTTTCCCAAATCCGTCTTGCTCAATTCTTCTACCATATTTCGGGCCAGTTTGAACAAGCCTATGCTCAATTTCTTGAAATCTTGGGCATGTTGTTAGAAAAACTAGAAAATTTAGACGGTATAACTTCGTGTTTGCGTTACATAGGAGAAACGTGCCTACACTTAGGGAAGATCCAAGAAGCAATTGAGCGCAGTGAATCAGCCTTACATTTAGCAAGAAAGAATAATTACCTGTTTGTAAATGGTTATTTATATAGAATCTTAGGTTATGCCGCAATTTTTCAAAAACAGTTCGCCAAAGCAGAAATGCATTTAGAAAAAGCAATTGCTGAGATGCTATCATCAGGTTTAAAAAAGCGGGAAGCTGATACAAGGAGTATTGCCTGCATTGCTCTCCTTCACTTAGACAAGCAGGGTTTATATTGTCAACAGCTTATCTCCGCAATCGAATTTTACCTAAATTCACCAGCCATTGGCAACACAATGTATCTTGAGGCAGGCATGATTCATTATTTTCTATCTCAAGGTGAACATGAAAAAGCGATTGAGTTGTGGACTTTATCAAGTCTTCATCCTGTTGTGTCAAATTCTCAATGGTTTGCTCATGTGGTTGGTCAGCCTGTTGCGAAAGCGGCAGCCAAGCTGCTACCAGATATTGTTACTATGGCTGATGGAAGTTAAATAAATAATCAGGTAATAGAAAACTACAAAATGTGGCCCTGTCATTCCCGCGCAGGCGGGAATCTACTCGACTACGTCATGGATTCCCGCCTGCGCGGGAATGACAAGTTCCCTATTACCGTTTTATTTTCTTAACGTTCATAAGCCAGAGGTCAAACGCTAGTTTTTAACGAGATAGCTGCTGAATTGGTGACCAAACTCCATGCAGAAAGTGAAGCTGAAGCGTCTGTGGAACCACCTGGCAGAGTAACAGCAGCAGAATTGCCAACCAGCACGTTTACACAAGGGAAACGCTTTGTTCAGGAAGGTTTCATAGCCAGTGGCGGGCATGGAAATCTATATCTTGGTCGAGATACCCAAACGGGTCAGCAAGTTGCCATTAAGCGGCTCAAACCAGAATTATTTACCCAACGCCCAGACCTGATTGCACGCTTAATGCGCGAAGGGAAGGCCTTGCAGCAACTCAATCATCCCAACATTGTCAAGATAATTGCTGTTCAGGAGCAAGCGGGCGAACAAGCCATCATTATGGAGTATGTACCCGGTGGCTCTTTAGCTGACTTGCTCAAAAAAGAAGACCAATTGGCGATTGACCGTGTGCTAGCAATTACATTGGAGTTGGCAGATGCTTTGAGCCATGCTCACCATTTGGGCATTATCCACCGCGACTTGAAACCGGATAATGTGTTGTTGGCGACAGATGGCACGCCGCGCCTGACTGATTTTGGCATTGCGCTCATGAGCCAACAGGATACCCGGCTGACCCAAGAGGGGGCATTTATGGGCAGCCCTCGCTATATGAGTCCTGAAGCGTGTCGTGGTGAGGAAGTTGACCATCGTGCGGATATCTGGTCTTTCGGTGCGTTGCTCCATGAGATGCTATCGGGGCAGCCGCCATTTGCGGAGGAGTTGGTAACGGCCGTTCTCGTTGCCATTCTCAACAATCCAGTACCCGACCTATCCCAATTTCGTGCAAATGTGCCCGAACCGCTTATTTCCCTGATTAACCAAATGTTGGCAAAAGAACAAACCAGACGCATCAACAGTATGCGTCTGGTTGCGGCAAAGCTTGAGGAAATTCATCAAAATACAAATAATGGCGCTTAATCGCGCAGCACTAAAGGCAGAAAAATCTTAAACTCGTCATTAATTGGTGGTTCAGTCGG
>QQUD01001066.1 GCA_008501785.1 Chloroflexota bacterium | reverse complement strand
AGACAGCCCCGATTCGCTCACCCAAACAAGCAATCCGACAAGGGCTGGGGTTTGTGCCGGAAGACCGCAAGCTGCAAGGGTTGTTCCTGAATATGGCCGTGCGTGAAAATATCATCATGAGCGGCATCGATCAGGTATCTAACTTTGGTTTTGTGAATGGCGGCGAAGCGAATCAGCTTGCCAGCGAATTTGTGGAAAAGCTAAATGTGCGAACGCCTAGCTTGCGGCAAACTGTGCGCAATTTGTCTGGCGGCAATCAGCAGAAAGTAGTCATTGCTCGCTGGTTAACACTCAAACCGCGTGTACTCATTTTAGATGAACCGACCCGAGGTGTTGACGTGGGCGCGAAAGCCGAGATTTATGCGCTGATGCGGCAGCTTGCCGCAGAAGGCATTGCTGTCCTTATGATTTCGTCAGAACTGCCTGAAGTGTTGGGCGTCAGTGATCGGATTGTTGTGATGCATGAAGGACGTGTCACCGGACATTTCCTGCGTGATGAAGCCACCCAAGACAAAATTATGCACGCCGCCACCGGAGGTAACCACCATGCAAGCTAACGCCACCACCAAACCAACCAACTCATTGGTAGAGATTTTACGACGCTACAGCGTGTTCCTTATATTAATAGGTATAGGCCTCATTTTTGCCTTCGGGTCAGAGCGGTTTTTGACAACATCCAACCTGCTAAACGTGGCGCTGCAAACTTCTATTGTCGCCATTGTGGCTATTGGCATGACATTTACGATTTTGACGGCAGGGATTGACCTGTCTGTAGGGTCAGTGATGGCGCTGTGCGGTGCGCTGGCTGCCGGATTAGCCGTGCGGCAAGAGATGGGCACGTTTCCCGCGATTCTGATTGCGCTGGCTGTTGGTGGGCTAATTGGTGCGGTGAATGGCCTGCTGATTGTGAAAGGCAAGATGCCACCATTTGTCGCAACATTGGCTATGATGGCTGTCGCACGTGGGATTACGCTCGTCTACACCGAAGGACGGCCGATTTCTGGCATTGATGAACAATTCACTGCATTAAGCAGTGCCGAAGTCTTGGGCATCACCATGCCAGTAATAATCATGCTGGTCGTGCTGCTGATTGCTTACCTGACGCTGCGCTACACTAAATTTGGCAATTATGTCTATTCCACCGGTGGAAATGAAGAGATTAGCCGGTTAGCTGGCATCACAACACAGTGGGTAACGCTGTGGGTGCATGTGATCAGTGGGGTAACGGCCGCTTTAGGTGGCGTTCTGCTGGTAGCGCGTCTCTGGTCGGCACAGCCAAATGCGGCGGTTGGGGCGGAACTGGATGCGATTGCTGCGCCTGTGTTGGGTGGTGTGAGTCTGTTTGGCGGTGTGGGCAGCGTGGTTGGGACGGTTGTTGGGGCGTTTATTTTGGGCATTTTGTCAAATGGGTTGAATTTGATGGGCGTGCCTTCGTTTTACCAGCAGGTGATTAAGGGCGTTGTGTTGATTTTGGCGATTGTGCTGGATTTGCTGACGAAGCGGCGGAAGTAGGGGAAGAAGGCGGCTGGAAGCCGAGAAAAAAAGAGTGGCGCGGTCAGGAGACCGGCCACAGCAAAGATAAGAGTGGCGCGGTCGGGAGACCGGCCACAGCTCAGGAATACTTAACCGTATAAAATATCAAATAGCTTTTCGATTCCAACCAATGCAGCCCCATAAGCACCAGCAATCGTAATTTCATAGATTGCTTCATCTCCGTAACCGGCCGTGCGCAATGCATCCATATCTTTGTCCGTAATTTTGTAGGCATACAAAGCTAATTTCGTTAAATAGCGCGTTAATTCGTCTGGTATCGGCTGAGTTTGTGGGCGCGTGTGGCCTCTTTGCTGCACAACAAATGCTTCCACCGCCTCTCGCAGTTCCGGAGAGGTCTTGCCAGGAGCCGTCAGCAGTGGCTTCCGCGCTTTTGCCAATTCGGTTGGCCGAATTTGCCCATCATCATCTCGTACCCAAACAGGATTCGCCTGTTTGCCATTCACAAACCTGCCTGACCGGTTCAGCATTTTTGTATGAAAGGCTTCTTGCCTGGCGTTTAAGGTTTCAAACTCAAACGCATCGGCCATTCGATTCATCATATTGAAGTGGAAAGAAACATTGGCCGCTGCACGTATCGCGTGATCATCCAGGATATCTGAACGCAAGCCTTGCACAAAAGCGTTGTCTAATTCCATTGGTCGCAGCGTTAGACATTCCAGCAGTCGCAGCGCGGCACGAGTGCGTTCGGGAATAACGGCCGTTTTCCAATCAGCCAACACCTCGTCCATCGTTTCTTGGGGTAAATGTGTCACCGCAACTGCGGTGTGAGATGCCGTTCAAAATTGGCAGCTGTTGAGGCTGGATGTGAAGGCGGCAAACATTTCCGCCTCGCCTTTGCTCCACCCACCTGAGCCGTGCATGCCCCGCGAAATGTAATTGCCTAAATCCTTGGTCAGCAGGTCGGGGCGATAGGTAATCGCGACGGGTGGGCCTGGGTAAGCGCCTGCTCGTAGTTTGAATAAGGTGAGGGCGATGCGGATGGGAAACGGCCGTTTCCCCCCACGAAACAAATCAATACGCATAAATCATTCTCCAAACCGCCCTGCAATAAATCGCAGAGCTAGTAAAAAGCGCCCGATGAATCGGGCTTGGGTTACGTGTTAGCCCGATTCATCGGGCGCTTTCCTTTAGCTGGGCGATTCATCGCCTAGCTGAAGTGGGCATTATTTTCCTCTGCCTTGTTATTTACCTTATTCTATTATTTTTAGGACCCCAAATTGGAAATCTATTCTGGCCACCGCCAATTTAGAAATTGCATAAAATTCAGGCCATCATTCGGGGACTGCCACACACAACCTTTCCCACCGTTCAACAATGGCCCCATTTTCAATCACATTATCCAAGAAAGATTGCCGCCAATCCGCATCGCTGATTTTGTCCGTATGCTGCATCAGGTCTTGGAAACCCGCTGAAATCACCTCACCCTCCGACATGCCAGGTATCTCATCACCCATCCGACCAAAGGAATATGCCAGGAGGCCAAAAACGTAGGTTCGTGTCTCATCATCTGTAACCTCTGACAGCTTGGTCAGGGTTTCCTCGGCCGCTTGCTCCGCCGCGGTCCAATCCTCAAAGTGGACTAATGCATCCACTTTTCTGGGCATTTGGCGCACTTCGAGAATGAGATTGCCCGTTCGCCTTGCTGCGGCAATTGATGCCTCAGCAGCGTACAGTTGTAACTCAAAATCATTCACTTTTACGGCATAAATTGCCGGTGAATTATATGCTTCCATTTGCTGTACATCATCGCCAGATGTTTCAGCTAATTCCAGCAGTGCATCGATATCCTTTTTTTGCGCCTCACGTTCCCCACGCAAATCGAGTACATCCTCACGTCCTACTAGCGCCTGCCAGCGCCGTTCACTGTCTTCAGGCTCAATCCACTGGACGGCGTGATTGAAAAAGGTCTTGGCCTCGGTCAGCGCACCATGCGCCTTGGCCCGATTGCCTGCCAGCAGCCAAAAATCGACCGCTCGTGTGTGGTTGTTGCCACTCGCATGATATTCTGCCAGCAGTTCTGGTTGGGATTCTGTGATTTGGGGGAAATGGGTTTCCAGGATTTGGGCGACATGTTGGTGATACGTGAGCCGGGTGCGCTTTAGGAGGGTCGTATACGCAGCATCCTGAACCAGACCATGTTTGAACATGTATCGTGCTGGCATGTTTTGAGACACGCGGCCAATCGGTGATACTAGTTCTGCCTCAATCATGTGGGCCAGATCGTCTTGCAAACGTTGTGCCTCAAATGGCACGCAGGCCTCTAACAGCGCATAAGAAAACTCACGATCAATCACTGCCGCCCACTGTGCAGATTCCTTTGCTTTACCGAGATGATCAAGCCGTGAAACTAACGAATCCAGCAAAGTCATCGGAATTTTCGACTTGCCGGTGGTGGTGTTTTCAATGGATGGATCCTCAATGAGCGATTTGGTCAATTCTTCAATAAACAAGGGAATCCCATCCGTCTTGGCTACAATCTGGTGGCGCATCGTTTCATCTAACAAATGCTCACCAGCTAATTCCGCAATGATTTTGGCCGACGCTTTTGGGCGCAGGGAATCTAGGGTCAGCGAGTGGAAGTTTTGCCTCATCGCTTCGTGTGACAACCACGGCGGGTTAAATTCTGGCCTTGCAATGAACAATGTCAGACAGGGCGTGTTCACCAAAGAGCCAATTGATTGACCGAGCCACTCAACCGTGGACGGATCGCCCCACTGCAAATCTTCGATTACCAGCACCAGCGGCTGCTCTGCCGCTCGCTTTTTGACCAATGAGAAAAATAATAGACGCATTTGCTCAAGCTGGTCTTTTGTAATCATTTTTGGAGCTGGCTCGTCGGTAGGTAGTTCCAGCATGAGGGATAGGAGGAAAACGGCCGTTTCCCCCCAACTTCATATCGCACAAGCACATCTCTAAGCTTTTCTCGCCGAGTTTCTACACTATCATCCCCCTGAAAACCGAGTAACTGTTCCAGCAAATCGATCATGGGGAACAGACTGCTGTTTTGATAATGAGGCAAACAGCGACCAGCAAGCCAGCGAACTTGTGGCTGATCATTCACATTGGAAAATTTGCTGTGCGTGTTTTCTTTTAATTCCCAAATGATGCGTGATTTACCAATGCCCGGTTGACCATTCAGAAAAACCACCTGGCCATACCCTTTAAACGCCTGGTCACGACAGTTTTTTAGCTGGCGCATCTCCTTTTTACGGCCTGCAAACGGGGTCAGGCGCTGTGTTTGCACCAGCCAGTTGATGCGATCTGGCAGATTGCTGCTGTCGTGTACCTGGTAGAACGGTGTTTGTGTGCCGATATGGATGTGGTGGGAGCCTAACGGTCGTAACTCAAACACCCCCTCCACCAGACGTTTGCTCGCTTCCGTAATCACCACCGAACCGGATTCCGCCTGACGCTGACAATCACAGGCAATCTCCAAAGTTGGTCCGATCAAATCCCGATCTTGCCATCTTTTCCCACGTTTCTCGCCAACCAAGACTTCCCCAGTGTGAATACCAATTTTTACTGAGTTGTTGCCTTCAAAAGAAGCCGCTGCCGCCAGTCCTGCTTGCACAGCACGACGTGCAGCATCTTCATGCGCTTGCGGAAATCCAAAATAGACAAGGCAGGTGCTGCCTTGACGCGGTGCTCGCCGCCCACCAAACCGGTGGAAAACACCTTCGCAGCGCCCCTTGCAAAAATTGATTTTTTCATGAATTTCTTCAAAGTCACAGGGCGCAGCCGGATTGCAGGCAAGCACAGTCACCTGCCTGCGCTCACCTTGTGCAGACAACCACCCGCTTTCCTGCACTTTTGGCTGAGATGCTGCCTGATACCCCACCTCTCCCGTACGAATTTGCTCATAAAACCCGGTGATGGGCGCAGCAGGCTTAACACCGAGTTCTGTAGCCAACGTGTTTTGGTATTGTTCATACTGTTCCAGCGCCGCACCAATCTTGCCGTTGTTGACAAACGCCTGCATTAACTTCATGCGCGATTCTTCATCATGCCACGGTTCTAAAGCAATCTGTCTACGTGCAAATCTTTCAACTTGATCGAATTGTTCCTGTCGCTCGTGATAGGCAACCAGGCGTTGCAATGTTTTCAACGCCTGTTGATGCAACTCTTCCTGCTGCATCAGCCGCCACTCTTCAAAACCAACGCTGTTTGGAATGAAAAATCCAGCTAATAAGTCACCTTTGTACAGTTCAGCAGCCTGGGTCAGCCATTGTGTACACGTCTCACAGGTTGCCCGGTCTGTGTGATAGTGCCGTTCACAAAGGTGTAATAATTCGCGGAAGCGAAGGACGTCTAATTGGAAATCACTGTTGGGATTGAATTGGATGTCTTGCGTGGTGGCTAATAAAAATTTGGGTGTGGAGGGTCCTTTTTGTTCACCTACTGCTTTACGCAGCCGCAGCAAGCTTTGACTGAGGTTGTGCGCCGCTCTTTTTCTGGGCAAATCTGGCCAAAACATCGCCATTAATTTTTCTCGGCGATGGGTGGACGATGATTCAATTGCTAAAAATGACAGCAAGGCTCGAACTTTATCGGCACCAAATGCCTTAACAGGTTCCCCGCCTAATGCTGCCTCAAATCCTCCTAGAAGGTTGAGTGAAAGGTGTGTCATTGTTTTTCCCCAGTGCAGGATTTCTCCAATCTCTAACGTAGAATCAATTATTAATAGGCAACCTAACAACCTAAATTAAACTATTGCCTGATTTTCTCCTCAAAAGTTTGTAGTTTTAGTACTTCTTTCGTTGTATCACGAGCAAGATTATACCATCAATTGACCAGTGATAGTTTCGTGATAGGGAGTGTTTACACTGGTTGTGAAAATTTTTAAATAGTGGGGAGTCGGAAAACGGATACCGCGACCAATAATTGTTTGGAAAAGGAGGAGCCAACAGAGATTCGACAATCCATCTTGCACAACCAAATTTTATAACCATACAATTTCGCGACCCAAAATTCATTTTGAGTTTGCCAGATTAAACATGTTTTCAGAGTTCAGGCATCGAATTCATTCGATGTCGATTTTTAGAACAGGAGAAAATTAATGTCAGGAAGACATTTACACCGTTTAACTTTAATTATGCTCGTGCTTGTACTGGGCCTAGTGACCCTGCAAACAAGTTTTGCACAACGGCCGTTACCAGGGTACTGTGCATAAACGCGCAGAAATATACGCTAAGGGCTTTGTGAATCAAGATAACCATTTTTTGTCCGTAATTTAGGTCAATATGAGCTAAGTTGTAGTAGTTATCATGGGTCAAGTCAACTCAAGAAAACGGTCGTTTTTATCGTTCATGACAGAATTACCAGAGAGGATTGAGCTTAGAGTATATTTTTGATCAAATATGCATACTACCCTAAGATGGTAAATGACGACTCCTGAATATCCCCGGAACGTTTGTCTTTCCATTGACAATTTTTTATTTGCAGATAAAATCCGAACAGAGTGAATGCTCGCTCGGTATTTTATGATGGATACGAAACGACAGCGGATTTTAACCGCCACGATTCAATTGATTGATGAAAATGGGCTGCAATCAACCCCCATGTCCGCCATTGCCAAACGGGCAGGCGTGGCAATGGGCACGATTTACCATCACTTCCCCAGTAAAGAAGCGCTTGTTGCAGAGTTGTATCAAGAATTAACGGATAAGTTGGGGAATTATGTGCTGGCTGATTATGATGCTAAAGCGCCAGTGCGCACACGTTTGGCGCAAATGGTGAAAAATTCTATCAAATTTATCTTGCTGCACCCGCAGGAATTCATGTTTTGGGATCAATATGCGTATTCACCTTACATTAAGCCATTGGCAAAGGTGGATAAGTCGGGGTGGATGAAGGCGATGAAGCAGATTTTTGTGGATGGACAGGCGCAGGAGATTTTGAAGCCGATTGATAATGAGTTTTTAACGAAAGTGGTTTGGGGCATCATTAGTGCATTAGTGAAAGGGCATATTGTGGGGAAGATTGTGTTGGATGAGGCGGCGTTGGAAACGGCCGTTTCCCTCTGTTGGGATGCGATCAAGCGCTAAAATTTTTTCAAACAAAACCGAGTGAACATTCACTCTCTTACTGGTGAATTAGTGTATAAGTGTATTGGTATATTGGTAAAGTAACTCATTACACCAATACACCAATATAATTCTTTTAGGAGAAAATCATGTCAACTAATCAAAATTGGACAGTAAACGATATTCCAGATCAAACAGGTCGCGTGGCAATTGTCACCGGCGCGAACAGCGGGATTGGATATGAAACGGCACGGGCATTGGCACAAAAAGGGGCGACGGTTATTTTGGCTTGTCGCAGTTTGCCGAAAGGGGAAACGGCCGTTTCCCAAATCCGCCAAGAAACCCCCACTGCCAACCTCGACTTAATGCAGCTTGATTTATCTGATCTCAGTTCAGTACGCCAATTTGTGCAAGAATTTAAGGAGCAATACAAGCAGTTAGATTTGCTAGTCAACAATGCAGGTGTGATGGTGCCACCATTTACGAAAACTAAAGATGGCTTTGAACTGCAATTTGGCACAAACCACTTGGGACATTTCGCACTCACCGGGCAGTTGCTTGATTTGATAATTCGTACACCAAACGCCCGTGTGGTCAACGTGAGCAGCATGGCGCACAAAATGGGTCAAATTGACTTTGAGAATTTGAACGCGGAGAAAAACTACAATCGCAGCGGCGCATATGGACAAAGTAAATTAGCTAACTTGCTGTTTACGTATGAATTGCAGCGGCGTTTTCAGACAGCTAGTATAAACGCAGTTGCTACAGCCGCCCATCCGGGTTGGACAGGCACGAATTTGCAAAGCCATTCTGGCCTTTTCAGTATGCTAAATCCAATCTTTAGTCAAAAACCAGAAATGGGGGCGCTGCCAACGCTTTACGCCGCGATTGCTCCCGATGTTCAGGGGGGAGATTATTATGGCCCTCGTGGCTGGCAAGAGATTCGTGGCTATCCAAAGCGTGTGCCTTCCAATAGTCGGTCGCACGATACGGCCGTTGCTGCTCGCCTCTGGGATGTGTCTGAAGCGTTGACGGGGGTGACGTTTGCTGCACTTGTAAAGAAATAGTTTAAACGCAGATTAAGAAGATTACCTGTGAGATTCAACGATAAATGATCCCAAATCTTCAACGATAAACGATCTCTGAAGGAACCAAGGAAGCCAATTCGCATCATACGTTTTAATTGCAGATAATCCGTCTTATCTGGAACTCGACAGGCAAAGTTTAGTCCAAAATGGCGTTTTGAGCGGGCTTTCACGGCAATTATCCTGTTTGTTGAGTTCCGAATAATACATTTTGAACGATTCGATGATCTCGTAATATTGCACAAAGCGATCATTTAAGTCTGAAGAAAAGAGATCAAATAGCTCTGAATCTCACACAGGAGGGGTTGGAAAATGTGAGATGTTGGTGGGATGGTATAGAAAAACGGTCGTTTTTTTGGACCAATGGATGGCTGATTGTTCACTGGAGATAATCAAAAGATGTGTAAGCTTGGAAGATAAATGACGTATTTTCTTGGAAGCTATTTGTCATATAGTGTAATGATTACAATAAACACCTGATGACCCATGAAACCATAGCCTGTTCACACTTAACCTTATTTTGGGCTAA
>QQUD01000517.1 GCA_008501785.1 Chloroflexota bacterium | reverse complement strand
TATTGATGATTGGCCTGGAATTGGCCGATGCGCTGGCGCGTGCACACCATCTGAACATTATTCATCGTGATTTGAAACCGGCCAATGTTCTGATAGCGGCAGATGGTACACCACGTTTAACAGATTTTGGCATTGCTCGCTTGACTATGCAAGACACACGCCTAACACAAGAAGGTGCTTTTATGGGCAGCCCAGCTTACATGAGTCCAGAGGCGTGTACCGGAGCTGAGTTGGATGCACGAAGTGATATTTGGTCGTTTGGCGTGATTTTGTATGAAATGTTGGCTGGTCTCAATCCATTTGCCAAGGAGAAAATTACGGCTACATTGATATCTATTTTGAATGAACCTGTTCCTGATTTAATACTGATGCGCCCGGATGTGCCAGCCCCATTGACTACATTGATCGGTCACATGTTGACCAGAGAGAAAAAGCATCGCATCGCAAGTATGCGCAAAATTGCAGCAGAATTGGAGTTCATTCGGAACGACATCCTCAGAGACGTGACAAAAGTATAATATAGCTTCTAATCTGATCACCTTATAATTGAAAGCAAACCTTCACTACCTTATCCGCATAAGTTTGCTTCATCACACCATCATTTTCAAAAAGCCTACTTTATACTCTAAACATAGGAAAAATTATGAAAGGTGTCATTTTTACAGAATTTCTGGAAATGGTAGAAGAGGCATTCGCGCCTGAAATGGTTGACCAGATTATTGAGTTGTCGCAGCTAAGTTCTGATGGTGCCTATACATCTCTCGGGAATTACAGCCATCATGAGATATTGCAGCTCGTAACTCATTTGAGTCAACAAACCGATATACCTATTTCTGAACTGGTAAAGGAATTTGGGAAGCACTTGATCAATCGTTTTGCCTTTGCACATCCTGATTTTTTTACACAAGCTGAATCCACCTTTGCTTTTATGGAGAGTGTTGATCGCAATGTCCATATTGAAGTGAAAAAATTGTATCAAAACGCAAATCCCCCAAGTTTTGAGTACAGCCATCCAGAATCAGGAAAGCTGATGATGACGTATCGGTCGAAACGGCCGTTTTCCGATCTAGCCGAGGGGTTAATTTTAGGTGCTGTCGAATATTTTGGTGAAAATATTACCGTTGCCCGTCAGGATATTGCGGTCGAGCAGGGTGCTGAAACGCAATTTACGCTAACTAAGGGAAAAAGAAATGAATGACATCGCTAAGCTCGAAAAAAGATTGGCCCGTGAGCGAAAAGCGCGAAAAGAGGCTGAGTCGATTGCTGAAATTAAGACAAGAGAGCTTTATGATGCCAATGAAGCATTAAAAAAGATGGCAGATGCTTTAGCTGTTGCTCGTGATCAGGAAATTTCTGCAAACCAGGCCAAAAGTGATTTTCTAGCAAATATGAGCCATGAAATTCGCACGCCAATGAATGCAGTAATTGGTATGACGGCATTGTTGCTCGATACAGATCTCACAGAAGAGCAGGAAGAGTTTGTGGAAACGATTCGAAATGGTGGCGATACCCTGCTGACGTTAATTAACGATATTCTTGACTTTTCAAAAATTGAAGCAGATAAATTGGTGTTGGAGAAACGGCCGTTTGACCTACGTGATTGTGTTGAATCAGCACTCGATTTATTGTCACCCCAAGCGTATGGAAAAGGGTTAGACTTGGCCTATTTAATGCACAAACGGGTGCCCAGCGCCATCATTAGCGATCCAACGCGGCTGCGCCAGATTTTAGTAAATCTTTTGAACAATGCTGTCAAGTTCACCGAAAGAGGTGAAGTGGTCTTGTCAGTAGACACTCGCCAAGTTAAAGAAAATTTGCATGAAATTCATTTTTCAGTTCGAGATACGGGTGTCGGAATTTCAATGGAAGACTTGCCCCGTCTGTTTCAATCTTTTAGCCAGGTAGACGCTTCAACCACACGCAAATATGGTGGTACTGGTTTGGGATTAGCAATCTGTAAACGACTTTCCGTTTTGATGGGAGGGCGAATTTGGGTTGAAAGTCAAAAAGGAATGGGATCAACTTTCCATTTCACCGTCGTTGCTCCAGTCGCCGAACGGCTGAAACGCGTTAAAGGTTCAGGTTTGCAACCGGCATTAGCAGGTAAAAAGGTGCTTATCGTCGATGATAATGCCACAAATCGCTATATCCTTTCTCGTCAATTGCAATCATTGGGTATGAAATTTCAAACGGCTCCCTCAGCCGCCGAAGCGTTAGATTTTTTGCGTGAAGGTAAAACATATGACATTGCAATTTTAGATATGCAAATGCCTTATATGGATGGTTTGGAATTAGCTGTTAGAATTCGTCAAAAGTTTTCACCAGAGGAATTCCCGCTTGTGCTGCTCACATCGGTTGATGTTGAAATGCCAATCCCCGAAGAGATTCAATTTGCTGCCTACCTCACAAAACCAGTAAAACCTGCTCAACTAGATGAAGTGCTTCAATACATTTTTAATACCGGTACACTTGCCTCAGATAAAAAGCTAAACCAAACTAATGTTTTCAACCGGCAAATGGGGCTTGAGCACCCTCTTCGTATCCTTATTGCAGAGGATAACGTGATCAATCAAAAAGTAAATATGCGCATCTTAGAGCGACTTGGATATCGATCTGATGTGGTAGCGAATGGGCTTGAAGCATTGCAAGCGTTGCAAAGGCAATCGTATGATGTCATTTTAATGGATGTACAGATGCCTGAGCTTGATGGCTGTGAGGCGACCCGTCGCATTCGTCAGGAGTGGGCTATCGAAAAACAGCCCCGTATCATCGCCTTAACCGCCGATGCATTGGCAGGCCAAAAAGAGAAATATTTGAGCATTGGCATGGATGATTACATCAGTAAACCTATTCAAATTAATGATTTAGTTTCCGCATTAAGGTTATGTCAGCCAGTTAAAGTTCGGAAATAAGATAATTTATTTTCGCGAAGCTTTTTTCTTTTTCGGTTTCTTGGGTGGCAGCGACTCTACAAATTCGGCACAAAGGTTAACCCAATAAGCAAGGTCATCATCCGATTCGATTCCTTCAGGAGCTACGTAAACATACCCCTTCATTTTTCGACCTGTGAAATCCATTTCACGCACGTGAGGTTGTGACAGTGAGTTTGGGTAATTGTCTGGTCCAACGCGTGCCATAAGCATGTCATCAATGACACCGCAAAACATGTAATTCCGATGCATAAATGCAATGCCACCAAACATCTTTTTTTCCACTACAGCGGGGCGGTCAATTACTACATCTCGAATTCGTTCAGCTAATCCCTCATCGTATGCCATCACGTCTCCTCTTACCCGTAGGACAAAACGCTGTTTTGTCCTTTACACCAGGGTAGAATTGATTTTGTAAAAAATCCAGCAATCGACTATCATTGTAGTCACTTGCAAAACAAAAGTCAATCATATGTTCTAATTGTTATGAATAAAAAAAACAGTGACAACTTGCGATCAGATTGTCCCGTAAATGCAGTACTGGAAGTGGTGGGAGATAAATGGACGCTATTGATTGTGCGTGATATTTTATTATATGACAGTCACAAATATGGCGAATTTGCGGCAATGGCTGAACGCATTCCTTCAAATATTCTCGCCAATCGTTTAAAGCGACTGGTTGCACACAACATATTGGAAATGGTGCCGTACCAACAGCACCCGCTGCGGTATGAGTACCATTTAACGACAAAGGGACGTGACTTGGAACCATTGGTGCAGGCAATGATTCATTGGGGATTGACACATGTGTCAGGAACAGGGAAGAGTAAAGGGTTTTAGAGATAGGCGATGACAAAACACAAAGATCGAGAATATAGTCAGGAACTTTTTCAAAGTTTGCAAACAATGGCGGCACGATCTCCGCGAAATGCTGTGTTTGCTGGCGCTGACTTTTTGCATATTCAGTCATTGGAAACTAAAAGAATACGTGAATTGCGAAAAATGAAGAAGTTTCGGTTCCAACTGCTGCATCGATGGATAACGGAACGATTTGAGCCATGCCGGGTGGCAGACATTGCTGGTGGCAAAGGGCTGTTTGCCTATTTGTTGCAAAATAGTGGCTATGAGGCGGTTGTTATTGATCCAACCCATCAATTATTGATTAATAAGTACAAAGATATTGCCACTGGAAAGCGGGTGAAGATTGCGCCAGATGAAACCGTTCCACACATTGACAAGCCGTTTGTAAAGGAGATGGGGAACCAGTTTGATTTGCTGGTGGGGATGCATGCACATGGGTGTAATGCAGCAATTATTGATGCAGCGGCGGAATATGGATGTGGATTTGTTTTGTTTCCCTGCTGTGTGATTGAGGAACCCTTTTACCCGCCGATAGGGGTACAATGGCTGGAGAGTTTAACGGATTATGCACTGCGTAAAGGGTTAACAGCATCCCCATTTCGACTTAATTTCAAAGGGCAGAATATTGGTATTTATGAAGTGGGTCGCTGCCGATTAAAACGAAATGTTTAAACACGCAGCATTTGCTGCCCCTGGTATAGCTTGTTACGCAACTGTTGCACATTTGGGTCTTGATTATATGCTGCAAGCGACATCATGCGGTCAAGAACGCCGTTGGGTGTGATTTCAACGATGCGATTGGCGATGGTATTTACGAATTGGTAATCGTGTGATGCAAATAGCACAACCCCTGGAAATTTAATTAGCCCCTCATTGAGTGCTGAGATTGCTTCCAGATCAAGATGATCGGTGGGTTCATCGAGCAGCAGCACATTGGCACCGCTTAACATCATGCGCGACAACATGCAGCGTACTTTCTCTCCGCCAGACAACACTCTTGTATTTTTAAGCGCTTCTTCGCCTGAGAAAAGCATTCGTCCTAGAAAGCCACGCACAAAAGATTCACTGTCGTCTGATGAATATTGACGCAGCCAATCGACCAAGTTTAAATCGGTGTCAAAGTAAGTGGCATTTTCTTTTGGGAAGTAGGCGGGGGTGATGGTGACGCCCCAGTTAAATTTACCACTGTCTGGTGCGAGTTCTTCCATTAATATCTGGAATAAGGTTGATTTGATGAGATCGTTGGGACCGATAAAGGCAATTTTGTCACCTGGGTTAACATTTAAGTTTAGGTTGTGGAGGATGAAACGGCCGTCTACTCTCTTACTCAAATCCTCAATCGACAAAATCACTTTGCCACACGGCCGTTCTGGTTTGAAATCGACATAGGGAAACTTGCGCGTTGATACCGGCAAATCATCAATCGAGAGCTTCTCAATCAAGTTTTTCCGTGAAGTGGCTTGTTTTGATTTAGAGGCATTTGCACTAAATCGGCGCACAAATTGCTGCAGCTCTTTGATCTTATCCGTGCGTTTCTTGGCTTCATTTTTTTGCTGTATTTGAATGAGCTGGCTGGTTTGATACCAGAAATCATAATTGCCCACAAATAGTTGAATCTTGCCAAAATCAATATCGGCAATATGGGTACAGACATTATTGAGAAAGTGGCGATCATGGGAAACAACGATGACAGTGTTTGGGAAGCGATACAAAAAATCTTCTAGCCACGCGATAGATGCCAAATCGAGTTGATTGGTCGGTTCGTCGAGCAGCAAAATATCGGGACTACCAAACAATGCTTGAGCCAGCAGCACGCGCACTTTTTGGCTAGGCTCCAACTCTTTCATGTTTTTCTGATAGAGCGATTCATCTAGACCCAGACTGCTGAGTAAAACGGCCGCTTCCGATTCCGCATCATAACCGCCTAATTCTGCAACTTCCCCTTCTAGATCGGCGGCGCGTAGGCCATCTGCCTCTGAAAAATCGGGTTTGGTATAAATGGCATCTCGTTCTCTCAGGACGTCATACAAACGCTGATACCCCATGATGACAGTTTCCAGCACCCCATATGCATCAAAAGCAAATTGATCCTGCTGCAAGATGGCGATTCGTTCGTTTGGGCCGACACTAATCGTGCCTTTGTTGGCTTCGATGTGACCGGCAATCACTTTGAGCAAAGTGGATTTACCGGCTCCATTTGGCCCAATCAGACCATAACAGTTGCCCGGTATAAATTTTAAATTGACATCTTTAAACAAAGTACGCTGCCCAAATGCCAGGGTCACATTCTGAATCGTTAACACAAATCACCTTATCTTTGCAAAGAAAAACGGTCGTTTTCATATGAAAACGACCGTTTATTATTTTATCTTGAATGGTTCATCATTGACAAACCACGCAATGATTTACCAGCGGCTGCCGCCGCCGCCACCGCGACGATCATTGCGACGTCCGCCACCCCCACGATCTTCGCGTGGGCGTGCTTCGTTGACACGCAATGCACGGCCGTCAAACATTGCATCGTTCAATGCACTGATGGCTGCATTTGCTTTGGAATCTTCCATTTCAACGAAACCAAATCCTCGGAACCTGCCTGTGTCACGATCTGTGATCATAGCGATTGATTCTACTTCGCCATGTTCTACAAACAATTCACGTACCTGTTCTTCTGTTGCACTAAAAGGCAAGTTTCCTACATATATTTTTTTACTCAATTTATTCACGTCTCCTAAAAATAAAAAAATCCCGTGCAGTTCAGTCACATACCGAACAGCATGGGAATCAAACAGAACCGGCATTATGATTCATAAATGCGGATTTGTCTATAGTTAGCCTCCCCCTCTCTCATCTTGTACTCATAATTTGCAAGACTTGAAGGATATCAAAAAACTTGTCAAGTCTTACACTTTTTTGGTTGTGCAGTCCTTGCAAACAGTGTATGGTTATTGAAAAGAGAAGACGATCACGTGAGTAAAGAGAAGGCCCTGAATGACTCAAAACGACTTCACTTACAAATCGCAAGATGTAAATTACCTCGGTTTTTTGGAAGCGCAGCTGCGTGACTTGACTGGCATCGACATTTTGACATACGAACTTATTCAAAATGCAGATGATGTTCAAGGTGAAAACGGCCGTTCTCCCACCACAAACCTCTCCTTTGACATCACTGATGAAGCATTGATTGTTAAAAATAACGGGGTCTTCCGTCCTGTCGATTTTGAGCGGCTGCAAAACTTAGCTGGTGGTGGTAAGCGCGAAGAAGTTGGCACGACAGGTGCGTTTGGCATTGGCTTTGTCGCCGTTTATCAGATTACCGATGCCCCTGAAATTTACTCAAATAACATACATTGGACCATTCAACCTGACGCGGCCCCTGCACAGCGTATTCAGGAACGCCAGGAAAAAACCCAAGGTACTTGTTTCCGACTACCGTGGGCCTTTGATGCCCGGTCTCCTGTGCGGCGTGCGTTGCGAATTGAGGCAATTCAGGCAGATCAACTTGACAGTCTGGCCGACACAATTGCTGTTGCCACTGAGGTAGCTGCGCTGTTTTTACAGCAGTTGCAGGTGTTGGAAGTGAAGCGAAACGGCCGTCTTATCCAACGCATTGAACGGCTCACACCAGCCCCTGATGAAATTGTGCTGCAAGGGTTAAACAGCACGACTACATGGCTGCTGATGCAAGGTGATTTTGCTGCAGAAGCCATCCAACTACGGACACAATACCCGTGGCAAATCGAAGAAAAACGACGCAGTGACGTACGCATCGCCGTTCGGGCATCTGGGCTTGACCAGCAGGGGCGTCTGTTTGCTGTGCTGCCTACTGAATCTACGACACCGCTGCCTTTGCATATCAACGCAGATTTTTACCCAACAACAGACCGCAAACGCATTCATTTTGGCAGCGATTATCAATCGGAGTGGAATCGGGCGGCCATTCGGTGTGCGGCAAATGTGATTGCCAACCAGTTTGATAGTTTGCCTCAGCAGCTTGGCCCCTTTGACTTTTGGGATTTGCTGCAAAAAATGGCGTACACGCAGCAGTTGGCAAATGAAGGTGAGCTGCCAGATGTGTTTGCTGCTTTCTGGCAAACGGTTGCCCCAACCTTGCACAACAAACCGATCCTGTTTACGGCAGATGATCAATGGCTGTTACCGGCAGATGTACGATTACCGGGGCGTGGGGTGAGGGAAACGGCCGTTTCCCTGCTCAACTCCCTCAAAATCCCCATCCTTCATCCTGATTTAAACCCACATAGCCAATTAATGCGGCAATCCGAGATCCGTGCAGTAGACCTTTCCATTCAAGACGTGACAGATGCATTGAAGCAAGCTGGTTTGGTTCGGTCAATGCCGTTATTTGAAGCGCCGTTATTTTTGCGCAGTGTAGATGCGTTGCAAACGCTGTGGAATTTGATTGATAGGCTGTTGATAAATGTGCTGCATCCTCAAGAAAGGGAGGCTGCATTAAATATGTTGCAACGATGTAGCCTCGTATTGTCTGAAGTGATGACGTTAGAACAGAGCAATCATGTTTTTCGTGGCAAATCAGAAGCAAAAACGCTTTTTCCAGATGCTTTGTGGGTGCATGAAGCTGTGTCGGAAAACAGATTTCCAGGGCAGTTTGTCAATAATTTTGGTGTGCGGCAAGCTGTAAACCAGTTGGTCGATATACCTTTGGACCAACTGGAATATGAATGGCGCATGGAACGCCTAGATGTGCCAGGGATTTTTCGCTGGTTTGAATCGAACCAAATTGAGATTTTTGCCGACGATCCGACATTGCAGCAAGATATTCGCCGATTGCCGTTGGTGCCGGTGAATGGGGAATTACGGCCGTTATCTCACCTCTACATCCCTGGCGGCTTTGAAGACCCGCTCAAACTCTCTGGCACAGTAGATTTAGATTTAATCGGGGGGCGGCCTCAATTCTTGCGTGATTTAGGCGTGCAGGAACTTGATTTCGAAACGTATGTTTATGAACAACTGCCGCGTGTGCTCACCCAACACCTTGATATTCCCTCAGACGGACGACACCGGCTGCTTCAACTTTTGGCGGAGCGGCTCGGTGAGTTTCGAGATGACCGAGAGTTGCAATCGCAGTTAAGCGATCTCCCATTGATTGCTTGTCTCGATGGTTCGTTTCGTGCGGCAAATAATGCCTTTGCATCACGAGACGTAGAAAGGCTGTTGGGTACACAGGTGCATATTGCTGAACCGGTAGACAGTGAGTCGATTCGTGCGCTTTATCGCTGGTTGGGTGTACGAAATGAACCAACCGCCGCTGATATTGTGCAGTCGCTTCTTTTCGTAAGTCAGACAAACACGGATGCCCCCTTGGATGAACCGACACAACATCTTGTGCAACAATGTTTGTTGCAATTAAATGGCTTGTTGGTTGAGGGAACTGTTGCC
>QQUD01000363.1 GCA_008501785.1 Chloroflexota bacterium | reverse complement strand
TCTCTGCGCTTTTTTCCGCATGAAGATGGATTTGCCGCCCTGGTAGGTATCGATGCTTTTACAGAACCGGGAGAATATACGCTTCGGTTAGAAGGGTCTGGCAATCGCCCCTGGCAGCCATTCCAGCAAAACGTACCCATTCAATCTGGCAATTATGGTACGCAACAAATTGTTGTATCCGAAGAATTAGCCCCCCTGCTGGCCCCAGAAGTGCGGCAGGAAGAGGATGCCTTCCTTTCTACTATTTACAGTGAGTTTACAGAGCCGCTGCTGTGGGATGATATGTTTCAAGTTCCGGTAACGAGCACAGTGGTGACTGCGGGGTATGGAGACGGCCGTTCCTACAATGGCGGCCCTATCACCATCTACCATTCCGGGATAGATTTTTCAGGAACCATTGGCACACCCATCCTGGCGCCAGCAAATGGAATCATTGTTTACACAGGTGATTTAGAACTACGGGGACAAACCGTTATTATCAACCATGGTGTTGGCATTATGTCCGCATATTTTCATTTATCAGAAATTTTTGTCAATCAAGGCGATGAGGTGGCGGCCGGTCTCCCAATCGGAGCTGGTGGCTCAACCGGACTTTCAACTGGACCCCATTTACATTGGGATTTACGCATTATGGATGTACCTGTGGACGGCGATCAATGGTTGCAATCCATCTTCCCATAATCCACACCTGACAGGTTTTCAAAAACCTGTCAGGTGTGCAATTGGCGATGGTATCCATATCAGCTATAATCTCTGCTTGCATAAGAGTCTAAACCTCAAAAAAATTTTCGCCCCAGATGAGAGGAGATAGTTTGTGATTCAGCCTCAAACAAACACATCAAAATATTGGGAGGCAGATTTTGCCCTCGACGATACCGATATTGAACAAATATACAATCATTTATTAGAAGTCGAAAAGCCGCAAACGGTTGTGGAGATTGCCCAAGTCATCATTCGCTACCGTGTCACCTTGGAAGTACAGCGAATCGAACGGTTATTGTCTGGGCGAACCATCTACCAACCACAAAATAGCTTTGAAGTTGGCGATCAGCTCGTTTTCCCTACGATGCAATTTGCGCAAGGGGAAGTAACCGGTATGCGTGATGGGTATAACCCACAATATGGTGAATTTAATGTCATCGCTGTGGAAATTGATAAAAAGCCCCGCGAATTTGCCGCCGATTTTCAAAATGAACAGTTTTTAAACATTGGCACTGTTGAATTAGTAACCAGCATTGAAGATGTCGACGTAGATGCTCTGGTCTCTCAATATGGAAATCTCGTTGCCGATGCCGTCTCTCAGGCAATGTTAGCCCGTGATGAATTTGTACGATTAGGCAAAGAGTGGTTTGTCAAACAAATGATGGCCGATGTCAATATCGGTCATTTGCATCTAGCTGAAGCTGTTTTAGAAATGAGTGAAGGTGGTCCATTGAGGACAGATGACATCTTACCGCATTTGGATATGGACCCTTCGCTAGATGTCAGTGTGCTTCGTTTTTCTTTGAATTATGCATTGCTAAATGATGAGCGATTTGATGAAATAGCACCCAAAGGTGATGTTGTTTGGCATCTGCGCCGACTGGAACCAGATGGTGTTAAAGAAACGCCAGGCCGTTTGGCCTATAGGTCGATTCCACATGACCGAGCGCTGCTCAGCCCACAACTGCTGGCTTTGGAGCGTGAATTGGATGACGAATTATCTGACTTGCAGCAATCCGAAATACCAGAATCTATTGAATTCACCTTATTATTCCCACACCGCTGGGCCGGTACCATGCCACTCAGCTCAAAAATCAGGAAGATGCTGCCATTAGGCAGTTCTCCTCGCCAACGTGTGCTGTTTAAAGATGAGGTCACGAATGATGAGATTGTGGGGTGGGTTGTTTTAGAAGACAACTATATTTATGGGCTGGGCGACTGGTATGAAAAGAATGGCATTCCGATTGGTGGGTTTGTGCATTTGAAGCCAGGACCCGAGCCGGGTGTTGTTTTGCTAGGATTTGATCGCCGACGTGCGCAGCGGGAATGGGTGAGATTGGCAACGGCCGTTGACAACCGCATTAATTTCGAATTGATGAAGCGGTCAATTGGCTGTGGCTTTGACGATTTGCTGATTGTGGGCACAGATGTAACAGCCGCAATCGATGCCTTGTGGCGACGAGCTGAAACACAGCGGCGTACTATTGCCTCACTTTTGGCAGAGCTATTTAACACATTAGCCGACTTAACACCGCAAAGCACAGTTCATGCTAAAACTTTATATAGTGCTATTAACATGTTAAGACGGGTTCCCCCTGGTCCGTTATTTGCTGAGTTGGTTCGTCATCCGGCATTCATCCCGGTTGGGGATCATTATTGGCAGTTTGATCGTGTACGCTGGCAAGAAAGCGGCAAATAATCTGTAGAGGTGTGATTTTGAGCAAAAGTCCTCGTCCAAAACTAAAAACGTCATCATTAAAACGTGTATCTGCTGATACCCAATTTTATATCGATTATGAATGGTGGGATAAATCGCAGCTAGATTTGAAAACTTATTTATTCAGCCGACTGTCCATTGAAGATGAATCGGCCTTTGATTCAAGTTCAGAAGAAGTTGATTTGGTTAATGCAAATACGGGTGAAGTACATCGCGTCGATGGATTTCAGTATGTGGTGCAAACTTATTTTAGCAAGCTGCCTGATGATTTTGTAACGAAATCCTCACTGGTAGACGCCGTATTTTGTGTGTTGTTGGCGAATGCCAATCAACCGATGACAGCGACAGAAATTGCAGAAAAAGTGCATCGCCCCACAAGTGTTGTTTTGAGAACGATTGGCGGACCCCGCATTTATCAGGGTATTCGGCCTATTATTGATTAGGAGATTGGGAGATTGAGAGATTGAGCATTCCAAATCTCTTAACTTCCTAATCTCTAAATCTCAATTATTCTTTATTGAGGTGAACCGACCCTCTGTGGGGTCAAATAATGGTTTTTGTGAAAATTCAAGTGAAACTATATGGCATGTTACGCCAATATCGACCCGAAACAGCGGGTGGTGCGCCGCATCACCCGTTTTCTGTTGTTATAGACGCACCGGCAGTGGTTAAAGATGTGTTGGTGCAGCTTAAACTACCGGATGATTTGGTGATGGTAACGGCCGTTAACGAACAAACCATTGACGACTTCGAAACCCCACTGCAAGCAGGCGATATTGTCAGCTTCTTTCCACCTGTTGCGGGAGGCGCGCACAGGCTGTCTGAAAAATTTGTGAGCAAACGGCCGTTTTCACTCAAATCGCAGGTATAATGCCGGACTGATTATGAATCTGGAAAATGCACAACAACGGATTCGTTGGATAACGTTAGCAGTTCTGGTGGGCGTAGCCATCTTACTCACCATTTTAGATAACACAGGCAACTTAGATTCTGCGCTGGCGTTTATCCGCAATCCTATGTCTCTTGTTTTAGATTGGACGGCAGCTCGTACCGACTCCATTGCCGATGCCTTAGCTGGACCCCGTGACATTCAAGAAGCCCAGGCCCAAATTGTCGAATTGCAAACTCAAATTGACGCGCTAGAACGGGAAAATGAAGCGTTGCGCGAAATTCAGGGTGAATACCAACTTTTGTTAGACCTGGTAAATCGGGCCAGACAAACTCCCGACATTCGCCGCGTAACGGCTACCGTCATTGGGTATGATCCCAGCCCCGCCGTGCGCAGCCTGATTATTGATAAGGGAACCAATGACGATATTGTGGTGGGCATGCCTGTGGAAAGCGCCCGTGGTTTGGTGGGACAAGTCTTTCGCACGACGGCCGATTCGGCTCAGATTGTGTTGGTAACAGACAATGCCAGTGCCATTCCGGTACGGTTTGGCAACTCCCGCGCCACTGGTTTGATGCGGGGCGGCGAATTGGGCAGCGCTGGCTCTGTTGAATGGGTCGATTTGCAATATCAAATTGAAATTGGGGAAGTTGTGTTTACGTCTGGCTTGGGCGGCAAGTTTCCGCAAGACGTGCCGATTGGCCGTGTGGCTGATGTCGATCGAAATGAAGCAGAATTGTTCCAACGTGCTGTGATCCAACCGGCAGTCGATTTTGATGCATTGGAGATTGTATTTGTGATTACCGATTTCCAGCCGGTGGATACAACGATTTATGAAAGCCCAATAGAAACCCCATGACAAATTCAATTTATGGTGCTATCCCGCTGATGTTGTTTTTGGCGGTGGTGCAAACGGCTGTTTTACCCTTCTTTCCCCTCTTTGGCCTGTCGCCACAACTGCCCTTCCTGGTTGCCTTGGCGTGGGCCTTGCTGCGCGGCATGGAAGAAGGGATTGTCTGGGCCTTCATTGGAGGGCTGTTTCTTGACCTATTTTCTGTTACGCCATTAGGCGTCTCCTCGCTATCGTTCATGATTGGCATTGCAGCCGTGCTTTGGATACAACAAGCTATCCCCACCAGCCGATTTTTGCTGCCTGTTTTGCTTGCTGTATTATCCACCGTGATTTCCTTATTGGTTTATTTTGTTATCCTGCGTGCCTTGGATTACGTAACTGGATATGCTGGACTACCCGCAACGTTACCCTTGGCATTGTTTCACGCCTTGCTCATTTTGCCTGTGTATTGGTTAGCATTTGCCATTGATCGCAGGACAAGGCCGCGCATTGTGCAGCTTTAACGGAGGTGTCTCATGTCACGCATGGGTTGGGAACGCATTGATGAGGTAGAACTTGAAGAAGATGAGCCTGGGGTACAGGGGCGTTTGTTCTTCTTCCGCATTCTGATTGTTGCTATCTTTGGCATACTGCTCTATCGCGTCTATTGGCTGCAACAAACACGGGGAGAAGAGCTGCAAGCACAGGCGCAGGAAAATCAATTTGCAATTTTGCGCAGCGATGCTCCACGCGGCGTTATCTTTGATCGTCATGGAGAGCTATTAGCCGTTAACTTGCCTAGCTTCAACGTCACCATTACGCCAGCTTTTCTACCAGGTGATGAAAATGAACAATTGGCAATTTACGAACGGCTATCCCTGTTAACTGGTGTACCCGTTACCAATACCGTACAGCAGCGTGCATTGGTCGCTGCTGCAAACCCGGAGCTAGTTGTTTCTTATTCTCGACTTGCTGAAATTTATGGCGTCTCGGCAGAAACGACACTGGATGAGGCGGGCGTTGTCCCGCAACTCCCAGACAGCATTACCGAAATTGTGTTGGAAAACAGCTTTGCTCAATATATTCCGGCTGTAATCACATCCAATATTCCGATTACCCAAGCATACCGGATTGAAGAAGAAAGCATATTTCTCCCTGGTGTGCGTGTGATTCCCGAACCACTGCGTTATTATCCGAGCGCCGAATACATCGCTCATATCGTGGGGTTTATGGGACCTATTCCTAATGAAAATTGGATTACACAGCTTGATTACCAGCGAGACGACCGCGTTGGCTGGTCTGGCATCGAATCATCGATGGAGATCGAGTTGGCAGGCAAAAAAGGAGAGCGCCAAATTGAGGTAGACTGGACAGGCCGGGAGCTGCGTCAAATTGGACTGGAGCAAGAGCCAGTTGCTGGCCTTAATTTGCATTTGACGTTGGACATGGATTTACAAGTGCTTGCTACTGAAATTTTGCGGCAAGCTTTGGAAAAACGCGAAGCAACCCCTTCGCGAGACCCAATCACTGGGCAAAATGAGATTCTCGAGGTGCGGCAAGGGGCTGTTGTGGCGCTTAATCCACAAACTGGCGAAGTGTTGGCAATGGCCAGCCTGCCATCGTTTGACAACAATCGCTTCCAAACTGAAGTGCCGGTTGATTATTATTTGCAGCAAGCCCGCAATATTTACCGCCCATTAGTAAACCATGCCATTAGCAGCACTTACCCACCAGGCTCTACATTTAAGCTTGTCCCAGGAGCGGCAGCATTACAAGAAGGCATTGTGTCCGCATCACGCCTTTTACGTGCACCAGGCACCATTGAGATTAAGAACCAGTTTGCGCCGAATGATCCGGGGCGCGCCCAAACTTTTGTTTGTTGGATTAATGCGGGTGGTGGGGAACATGGTTTGATGAACATGATTACGGGACTTGCTAATTCTTGTGACATTTATTTTTACAAAATTAGCGGTGGTTTTGATCAAGACAATGAATTTGTTGAAGGGCTTGGTGTAAATCGACTTGCCAATTACGCCAGCCAATTTGGTTTTGGTCGTATTCAAGGAATTGAACTGCCTTTGGAAGCAAAAGGTGATTTACCACCGGACCGGGATTGGAAAGCTCAGGTATATGGGGAACCCTGGTCAACAGGTGACGATTACAATTTGGGGATTGGTCAGGGTTTTCTGACAGCTACACCGATGCAAGTGGCTCAAATGGCCGCAGTCATTGCCAATGGTGGTTTTTTATACCGTCCCTCGATTATTCACCACATGACGGATGAAGATGGGAATGTGGCGTTTACGGATGAGGATGGGAATGTGCTTGGCAAAGCGTTTGCAGATGTGAATGGAACGGCCGTTATCCAAGACATCAATGGCAACCCTCTCAACGACCCGGGTATCACCGCAGAATTTGATGCCAATGGCAACTTTATTTACCAACCCGAAGTGCTAAATGCCATTGATGTAGATCGAGAATATGTAGAAATCGTCGCGGAAGGAATGAAACTGGTGAACGTGTTCCGCAGCGAAGAAGAGTTTTTTACAGGGGCCACTTACGTTGATTGGCCGACAGAAATTGTCACCGCTGGTAAAACAGGAACGGCCGAATTTTGTGAAAATATTGCCATTGAAAAGGGTTGGTGCAGTTTTGACGACATTTTGAACCGCAAAGTCCTCCCCACACATTCCTGGTATGTAGGATACGCACCGGCTGACGACCCGCAAATTGTGGTTGCTGCTTTTCTCTATCACGGTGGAGAGGGTTCCCGATGGGCCGCACCGGTAGCCTGTAATGTAATGGCAGCTTATCTTGGCCTCGGTCAATATGCCGAACCCACCGTTGGCGAAAATGGCGAAATCATCTTGCCAACAGGAGAGGCATGCAACTCATTGTCATTCGAGCCAGATATTCCTCCTGAATTGTTGTACCGTGGCGTACCATTACCGCCACCTGTTCAAAATACAATTCCATAGTGTTGCGGCTTACGAAATTTATTGGGGTTAGACCTGACAGGTTTCAGAAAATCTGTCAGGCCTGCGCTGTGCGATGCGGTAATAGTTGTGCTATTATTCAGTTATGGCAACTATCATTCTTGTGCGACATGGCGAAAATGAATGGGTGAAAAAGCATCGGTTAGCAGGCTGGATTCCTGGTGTGCATCTGAATGAAAAAGGGCACGAACAGGCGAAAGCACTGGCAAAACGACTGGCTAAACTGCCGATTACGGCCGTTTACAGCAGCCCCGTTATTCGCTGTGTAGAAACGGCCGAATATATTGCCAAACGTCACAAAAAAGAGATCGTCTACGTGGATGACGTTGGAGAAGTACGATATGGCGATTGGGAAGGGAAAAAGATCAAGAAGCTAGCCAAACTCCCGCTCTGGCGTATTGTCCAATTTTTCCCGAGCCGCATGCGCTTTCCAAACGGAGAGGCGCTGCGAGAAGTACAGTTTCGTGCGATTCAGGCGTTAGAGCAGTTAAGTCAGCAGCATAAAAACGAGTTGATTGTTGTTGCCTCACATGCTGATTTAATAAAGCTCGTCTTGGCTCACTACTTGGGGGTCCATATTGATTTATTTCAGCGCATTGTGATTTCACCAGCATCTGCCAGCATTATTGCTTTACCAGCAAATGGGATGGTGCGCGTGATTCGAATCAACGACGATGGCCCCCTCCAGCCGCCACCATCACCACCGAAACAACAAAAACCGAACAAGAATAAGGCAACAAGAAAGACAAATAAAGTAAAAATTAAGAAACAAAGGTAAGTAACTACACCACCTTATCTTTATTTGAAGGATGATGAAATTATGGCCCGCCACATAGAATTAAATCCGGTATCACACATCACGATTGATGTCATTGGTAAGCCTGGTGAGCGCACCTTTTATTTACAAGGTACCCAGGGAAACCAGACAATCTCACTGATCATCGAAAAAGAACAGGCAAATGTTCTGGCTGGCAGCTTTGAATCGTTACTCAAAGAACTTGATGAAAAACACCCCGACAAATCTAAAACGGAAGAAGCTGTTTGGATGGATATGACATTGCGGGAACCGATTGAAGACCTGTTCCGGGTTGGGAATATGGGGCTGGGTTTTAACGAAGATACGGATCAGATTGTGTTGGTTGCCTATGAATTGGTCCCCGAAGATGAGGACCCGAATGTTGTCAGTTATTGGATTACGCGTGATCAAGCAAAATTATTGATCCCGCATATTCAAGGAATCGTTCGTTCTGGGCGGTTTTTTGATCCAGGGAGTGAGTTCTCACCAAAACTAAATGGTCATGCCCACTAATGTCTTATGGCAATAATTCTGTGAAATGATCACAATTATGCAACCATGAAAACGGCCGATTACTTAACGATTCTCGAATCTGGCGATTTAGAAGTACAGGGACTTTTACCCTGGAGTTCCAATTACACGTTTATGGTGCGTGTTTGTTTAAATGATCATGAAGTTGAAGCTGTTTATAAACCGCGCAGGGGCGAACGGCCGTTATGGGATTTCGCCCAAGGAACATTGTGCCAACGAGAGCGTGCCGCTTTTGTAGTGAGTGATGCACTGGGATGGCATCTAGTCCCGCCCACTGTTTTACGTCAGGGACCCAATGGCATTGGCTCCGTTCAGCTTTTCGTCAATCATGATCCCGAGCGTCATTATTTCACGTTCGAAGGAGCATCTGAATTTCGGACAATATTGCAAAAATTTGTGTTGCTCGATTTATTGATTAACAATGCAGATCGAAAATCAGGGCACGTTCTTCTTGAAGAGCAAAACGAAGAAACGCAAGCGCAACGCCTATGGGCAATTGATCATGGCATATGTTTCCACACTGAATACAAGCTGCGTACCGTCATCTGGGAATTTGCCGGACAACCCATTCCAACTGAATTATTAAAAGAGTTGATAACATTTCAACAAATATTGACTACTCATTCAGTATTACAGAATCAGTTACAAATATTATTATCTAAAGCAGAAATCAATGCCTTAAAAAAACGATTGCAGGCTGTTATTTCACAGGGAACATTTCGAAAGCCAGGTCCAGGGCGCCACTATCCGTGGCCACCTGTCTAA